>NZ_JAKFEF010000035.1:0-9197 GCF_036675785.1 Aromatoleum sp. | reverse complement strand
CGGGCGCACGTTCATCGCTCGCACCGGGCGCAGGCGACCGCGCCACGGCGACGGCGGGGGCGCGCGGCCGGCCCCCGCGCGGCGCGATGCTTCACAACTCGGCGCGATGGTCCTCGGCGACGCGCGCGTCGCGGAGGCGGTCGCGACGCTCAGGGAGTGCGCGGCCGGCAACGCGCCGCTGCTCTTCGAGGGCGAGATGGGCACCGGCAAGGCCTACCTCGCGCGGGCGTTCCATGCCGACCACCGCCCCGACGCCCCGCTGGTCGGCCTCGACTGCGGCACGCTGCCCGCGGGCACCGCAGGCGAGGAGGCGCTCGATCTCGCATGGACGCGGGCGGGCGACGGCATCCTCGTTCTCGTGGACATCGACGCGTTGCCGATCCCGCTGCAGGCGCGGCTCTTCAACGCCGGCGACGGCCCGCGGGCGCGCGTCATCGGCGCGCCGCGCGCCCCGGTCGCGGAACTGCAGCGCGCGGGACGCTTTCACGCGAGCGGTTTCGAAGCCAGCGGCGGGCGCGTCCTGAGTCTGCCCCCGGTGCGCGAGCGCACGGATTTCGACGCGCTCGTGCGGCAGCTGGTCCGCGAGGCGGCGCCCGAGCGGCCGCTCCACGTCGCTTCGGACACGCTCGCGCTGCTGCGGCGGTACCGCTGGCCCGGCAACGTGCGCGAGCTGCGGAACCAGCTGCGCCTGACCCTCGCCTTGATCGGCGACGAGGCCGCGCAACTGTCCCCCGACGACATTCCCGCCGAATTCCGCGACGAAATCCTCGCCGAACCTGCCCGTCGGTGCGACGCCGAACGTAGGTCGGACTGAGCGCAGCGACGTCCGACATCCGCGGCTTCCGGCGCCTTCCGCGTCGGCCTTCGCCCGCGGCGCACGCCGACCTACGCCAATCCGTCCGTGCGGACGTGGAGTTGCGGGCCTATATTTGGAGTGTGGACGCGCGGCACAGAAATGCCGCCGGCACTTGCAGGGAGCGGACCGATCCGGGAGACGGACATGAACAGCCGATTGAAAGCGCTTGCGCTCATCACCTCGGCGCTGTTTGCCGCACCGCTGGCGGTCGCTGCCCCGACGGCGGTCGACGACAGCGACTTCGACGCACAGGCGAAGGCGATCGAAGAGGGCAGGGAACTCAAGCAGGAAGCCGGGGTCTTCGGGCGTCCGGGGGACCGGCCAGGCGAAGAAGGGCCGCGGTCGAGCGCGGTCGGCGATCGCGATCTCGATCGCTACGTCGAGCGCCTCGCGATCGAAATCCGCCTGCGCAACGCGATCGCCGAGCGCGATCCGGAAGGGTTCCACTGAAACCGAGCGGCCGGCGACGGCCTTTCCCGGTTCGAGCGTCGCGGTCGCCGCGATCCGGAAGGGTTTCACCGAACCGTCGCAGCTCTCGGCTTGCCGTATTTCAGCTGTCGGGCGTGGCGGGGGGGGAGGCCGCGAGCGGCCCGAGCGCTGGTGGTTCGCGCGGGTCCGCTTCGCCGAATCCGAACAAAGCGGCGAGCTCCGCGACGAACGCGCGGTGTTCGGCCGGCACGTGCTCGCGCCATTGCCGCAGGTAGTGGCCGACGTCGCGTACCCCAGAGGCGTCATCGCGATTGAGCGCATAGAGCGCGGCCCAATGTTCCGGCGACGCTTCGAAGCGCTGCAGCAACAGGTTCGCGAGCACCTCGTTGTCCGCGCGCCGGTACGGGTCGTCGCTCAGCGCTTGCAGGCGCGTGCTCAGCCAGTGTGCCGGCGACTCGCCGGCCGGAAGCCGGCGGTGCGGCTCGGCGAGGAGCCGCTCCGCGTAGGCGGTGAGCATCGGTGCGTAGTCCTCCCAGGCCGGATAGGGCGCGTCGTCGCGCCAGCGCGCGGCCATGCTGCGCAGCGCGTACAGGCCGGCCGCTTCGCACAGCGCTTCTTCGAACCACTGATGGCGCCGGCGGGCGGGGTCGCTCGCGTGCACGGTGTGGCCGGCCATCACATGACACAGCTCGTGACCAAACTGGTACGCGTACTGCGCCCACGCCCGGTCGCGCGCCGAAATGCGGATGCGGGGCTCGCCGGCCGGACCGGGTTCGAACAGCGCGACCGGGGCGTCGCCGCCCTGCGTGACGACGATCGGATGCGCGAAGACCGGGTTCGGGCCGTCGATCAGTTCGTCGGCGACGGCCTGGAGCAGGGTTTCGACTTCCTCGCGCGTGGCACTGCCCCAGCCGTCGCCTTCAATCCGGATGTCCACGCCGAAGGCGCTGCTCGAACTCGTCCAGGCGCCCGCCGGCGGCGCGGCGAACGCCAGCGCGACGATCACCGCCAACAGGTGCCCGAGCTTCCGTCCGACGAAATACGCCGCTTGCCGCGCCATGCCGAAAATCTCCGGAGGCCCTTACTCGAGATAGTGGCCGACGCCGATCAGTGAGCCGCCTTCGCGGCGCACGTAGGATCGCTTCTTCTCGACGCGGTTGGTGACCGGGTTGCGCCACACGTAGTCCACCGTCGCCTCGTCGGCGTTCTTCAGCTTGTCGATCATCTCGGCGACCAGCGCGTGGCCTTCGGCGTCGACGAGCCCGCGTGCGTCGGTGTCGGCGAGCGACGGGTTCATGCCCATCGCCTCGAAGCGCCCGCTGTCGAGGTTGACCATGAACACGTACAGGTCGTCGCGAACGAACGGTCCGCGGCGGTCGTTGAACGCGTTGATCGCCTCTGCCGGGCCCTCGGTGCGGGCCAGCTCGACCGCCCGCGCGAGCATCGCCTTCGCGTCGTCGGCGCTCGCGCGCGGCGCGGAATAGCCGACGCCGACGACGTACTGGCCGACCTTGCGCACCTGGCTGACCTTCGGCTCGACCTTGTTCGTCATCCGGTTGAGCCACATGTAGCGCACCGTGCCTTCCTGCGTCGCGCGCGTGGTGTCGATCATCTCGCGGAACAGCGGGTTGCCGGCGGCGTCGGTGGTGTTGAGCACGGTCAGGCCGACGAGGGCCTCGGGCGCGGCGCCGCTCGCCTGGTAGACCCCCTTGTCGTCGATGACGAACACGTAGAGATCCTTGCGCACGAACTGGCCGTTGCGGTCGTTGAACGCGGCAAAGGCGCGCTCCGGGCCGTTGGCTTCCATGTACTTCACCGCCTGCTCGAACAACACGCGCGCCTCGCGCGGCGTCGCCCGGTCGGTGGCGAGGGCGGCCTGCGTCGCGAGGCCCGCGAGCGCGACGGCGAGAAGCGGTTTCAGGATCGGTGTCTTCACTTGAGTTCCTCGTTGCAGGATTTCAGGGCGGCGGTCGTCGGGCCGGACGGCCGCGGCGAGGGAGGCGGAAGGGAGTGGTCGAGGGGAAATTAAGGGCGCAGAGGCGTGCGGCGCGTCGCTTCGCCGCACGCCGGCGCGATCAGGATTTGTGCAGCTTGAATACCCACACCGAACCGCCCTGTTCGAGGAAGTTCACGCGCTTGGCGACGTCGCCGCCCCACAGCGGCACTGCGCCGCCCCAGCCGGACACGACGGCGACGTACTGTTCGCCGTTGTCGTCCCAGGTGATCGGCGGCGCGATGATCCCGGAGCCGGTCTGGAACTGCCAGATTTCGGCGCCGGTCGTCGCGTCCACCGCCTTCAGATAGCCTTCCGGCGTGCCATAGAACACGAGGTTGCCGCCGGTCGTCAGCACGCCGCCCCACAGCGGGGCGTTGTTCTTCACTTCCCAGACGATCTTGCCGCTGACCGGATCGACCGCGCGCAGCGCGCCGATGTAGTCCTCGTTGAGCGGCTTGATCGTGAAGCCGGCGCCGAGGTAGGCCGCGCCGCGCTTGTACGACACCGGCTCGTTCCAGATGTCCATCGCCCATTCGTTGGCCGGCACGTAGAAGTAGCCGGTCTTCGGGCTGTACGCCATCGGCATCTGGTTCTTGCCGCCGAGAAAGGACGGCGCGTTGAGCACGACTTCGCCCTTCTTGCCGTCACCGCCGCCTTCGGTGAAGGGGTTGCCGGGGCGCTTCGCGTCGTCGTAGATCGGGCGGCCGGTCTTCAGGTCGATCCCTTTCGCCCAGTCGATGCGCTTCACGAACGGGAACGCGTTGAGGAGCTTGCCGTTGGTGCGGTCATTGACGAAGAAGAAGCCGTTGCGGTCGGCCTTGCCGCCGGCCTTGATGGTCTTGCCGTTCTTCGGGTCCTTGTAGTCGAACGCGACGAATTCATTGACGCCGTCGTAATCCCAGCCGTCGTGCGGCGTCGTCTGGTAGTGCCAGACGATCTTGCCTGTGTCGGGGTTGATCGCGACCGTCGATGACGAGTACAGGTTATCGCCCGGGCGCAGCCAGCTGTTCCACGGCGCCGGGTTGCCGGTACCGATGAAGATCAGGTTGACGTCCGCGTCGTAGTACGCCGACAGCCACGGCGCCGCGCCCCCGGTCTTCCACAGGTCGCCGGGCCAGGTCGCGTTGGTCGTGCCGGAGATGCCGTTCTCGACCTGCTTGCCGTCCTTGTCGTACTTGTAGCCCATGTGGCCTTCGACGACCGGGCGCGTCCACACCAGCTTGCCGGTCTTCGCGTCGCGCGCATCGACGCGGCCGACGATGCCGAACTCGCCACCGGAGTTGCCGGTGATGACCATGCCCTTGACGATCTGCGGCGCGGCGGTGAAGGAGTAGCCGGCCTTGTAGTCCTCGATCTTCTCCTTCCAGACGACCTTGCCGGTGTCCTTGTTCAGCGCGATGAGCTGCGCGTCGAGCGTGCCGAAGATCACGAGGTCGCCGTAGATCGCGGCGCCGCGGTTGATCACGTCGCAGCACGGCATGATGCCGTCGGGCAGGCGGTGCTCGTACTTCCACAGCTTCGCACCGGTCTTCACGTCGAGCGCGAAGATGCGGCTGTAGGAGGCCGTGACGAACAGCTTTCCGTCATGGACGATCGGCTGCGCCTGCTGGCCGCGCTGCTTTTCGCCGCCGAACGAGAACGACCAGACCGGCACGAGATCCTTGACCGTCGAGGTGTTGATCTGGGTCAGCGGGCTGAAACGCTGGCCCTTCGTCCCGAGACCGTAGGTGACGACCTGCGTCGTGATGGTCTCGTCGTTGAGGATGTCCGCATCGGTGACATCCTTCGCCTGAACGTTGCCTAGGCCCGCGACGGCGAGCGCCAGCACGCTGAGGGCGCCTTGCAGGCGTGCGCGCTTCCCGATCTGCTCCATAACTCCTCCTTTCGGTTTTGATCGTTCTGATCGTCTTGTTCGAACCCGCAATGCGCCGGAAACGCAGGGGTTTGTCGGGCTTTTGCAAGGGTTGTGCCATGCGGGGACCGGCATGAACTCGCGAATTTCGCGAAGAGGTGTCGCGATCGTCTGTACCGATTGTCAGCAACTGTTCCATTTCGGAGCAGCCGCGTGGTGGGAGCAGCGCCAACCGCCGCGATGCCGCGGGTGGCATACGCATTGCGATAGATCGGCGACAAACAAGCGAGGGCGGCGCTATCGCCCCGGAGGAGACATGATGCAATCGCGCGCGAAACACCGCGGAGTGAATCGATGAGCGGCCGGGCCTTCGGGCTGCGCGCGCGCGTCGGCCTCGTGCTCGGCGGGGCGCTCGTGCTGGTCTCGGCGCTCGCGACGCTATGGTGGGTCGGGGAGACGCGCCGCGCGATCGGCGAGGAAGTCGAGGCGGCGAGCCGCGTCGCCGAGCAGTGGCTCAACGTGCTGGTGGCCGAGACGCTGCGCGACGAGGCCGACGGACCGCGCCGGCTGATGGCCCACCTGCGTGCGGTCGGCCGCCTGCGCGCGAACCAGCTGGAAGTCCTCGGTCCACTGGGGGAGCCGCTCTATGTCTCGCCCGAGCCGACCTACAAAGCCGGGCGATTCGCGCCCGGCTGGTTCTCGGACCTCGTCTCGCCCGCGCTGCCGCTGCGGCGCTTCGATGCCGGCGACCGTCAACTGGTGCTGCGTCCGGACACGTCGCGCGCGGCCCTCGACACGTGGGACGATGTCGTCGCCGGTCTCGGCTGGGCGGGCGCGGCGCTGTTGCTGGTCGCGTTAGCGGCGCGCGTGGCGCTCGACCACGCCCTCGCCCCCCTCGGGCAGATCGACGCGGCGCTCGCTCGCGGCGCGGAAGGCCATTTCGACCGGCGCCTGCCGAGCTATCGCGTCGCCGAACTCGACCGTCTCGCGGCCAGTTACAACCGGCTCGCCGAGCGGCTCGACGACTCCGAAGCGCGCAACGTCCGGCTCGAACAGGATCAGGCTTTCGCGAACGCGCTGCGCGAGCGGCTCACCGAGGAGCGGCGGCTGATCGCGCGCGAACTCCACGACGAACTCGGGCAGGGCATCGCCGCCGTGCGCGCGTTGTCCGGCGCGATCCTGCAGCGCTGCGACGACGCGCCGCACCTTCACGGTCCCGCGCAGGCGATTCTCGCGATGACCGGGCAGATGCAGGACGGCGTGCGCGCGATCCTGCAGCGCCTGCGTCCCGCGAGCGCCGCGGGCGACGGCGGCCTCGACGTTGCCGTCGCCGACTACTGCCGGCAGTGGTCGAGCCATCACCCGCACATCCGCATCGACTGCGACGCGGTCCATCCCGACATGCCGGCGGGCGAGGCGACGAGCGTCGCGGTGCTGCGGCTGCTGCAGGAAAGTCTCACCAACGTCGCCCGCCACTCGCAAGCGTCCGACGTCGAGGTGCGCCTTCGCTTCGACGGCGACGCGATCGCGCTCGACGTGCGCGACAACGGGCGCGGTCTCGCGCAGGAACCCGGACGCGGGCGCTTCGGCCTCGCCGGGATGCGCGAGCGCGTCGCCGAACTGCACGGCGAACTCCACCTCGACACGCCCCCCGGCGGCGGTCTGCGCGTCCGCGCCCGCCTGCCGCGAACCCCGTCCTTCCAGGAGAGCTCCGATGGTCTGTACGCTTGAAAACCTCCGGCTCGTGCTCGCCGACGACCACGCCGTCGTCCGCATGGGGTTCCGGATGCTGCTCGAAGGCGCCGGCGCCGAGGTCGTCGGCGAGGCCGCGAGCGGCGAAGCCGCGCTCGCCGAGTTCGCGCGGCTGCAGCCGGACGCGCTGCTGATGGATGTGTCGATGCCGGGCATCGGCGGCCTCGCGGCGCTCGAACGCCTGCTCGCGCATACCCCGGATGCGCGCGTGCTGATGCTGTCCGCGCACGACGACGCGCAGATTCCGCTGCGCGCGCTGCGGGCCGGTGCCGCCGGCTACCTGTCCAAACGGGCGCAGCCGCAGGAGCTCGTCCGCGCCGTCGCACAGGTCGCGCGCGGCCAGCGCTACATCGATCCGGAACTCGCGCCGCGGCTCGCGCTCGCCCGGTTCGGCGGCGGCGATCCCGCCGAAGCGTTGACCGAGCGCGAATTCGCGGTCTTCCTGCAGCTCGCGCAAGGCCGCTCGGTGAACCAGGTCGCCAGCACGCACAAGCTCAGCGCCAGCACGGTCGGCACTCACCTCTATCACATCAAGCAGAAGCTCAACGCGGCCAACGCCGCCGAACTCGCGCTGATCGCGGTGCGTAGCGGACTGATCGCGCTGTGACCGGCTGGCGCCGGGGCCTGCGCGCCGCGACCGCTCTCGCGCGCAGCTGCGTCGGCGGGCGCGGCGTGGCGCTGATTGCGCTCGTCTGCGCGCTTCTGCCGGCGCCTTCGGCCGGCGGCGAGCTGGCCCGCGCCGATCTCGAACGGCGCTTCGCGCGGCCGCTGCGGGTCGGCGACAAGGCGGCCGACGTGCCGGCCTGGCCGATCAGCAGCGAACTCGCGCCCGACGACGGTCCGGTCGGCTGGGTCTTCGAGTCGGTCGACGTCGCGCCGATTCCGGGCTTCGAAGGCACGCCGATCAACCTGCTGATCGCCGTCGATGCGCGCGGCAACTTCATCAGCGTCGAGGTCGTGAGCCAGCACGAGCCGGTGTTCGTCGGCGGGCTCGGCGAGGCCCCGCTGCACGAATTCGTCGGCCAGTATGCGGGCCGCAACCTGCGCGACCCGATCACGGTGTCGACCCGCTACGGGCAATCGGGCGCGGGGAGCGGCGGCGGGCAGACCGTGCTCGACGGCGTGACGAAGGCGACCGCGTCGGTGCGCATCGTCAATCAGACGGTGCTCGCCGCGGCGGTCGCGGTCGCGCGGGCGCGGCTCGGGTTCGCGGCCGCGGCGACCGCCGGCCCTGCCGCCACCGCGCGCGACGACCACTACGAGCGCCGCAGCTTCGACGAATTGCTCGACAGCGGCGCGATCGCGCGGCGGCGTGTCTCGAATCGCGAGGCGGAGGCGCTCTTCGCCGACAGCGCCGCGGCCGGGCTCGATGCCGAGGCGCTCGCGGTGCCCGACGACGATTTCGTCGAGCTCTACGTCGCGTGGCTCAACGCGCCGAGCATCGGCCGCGCGATCCTCGGCGACGCGGGCTTCGACGAGCTGCGGCGCGCGCTCGAACCGGGCCAGCAGGCGTGGTGGGTCGCCACCGCGGGGCGCGGCTCGCTTCTCGACGAGGATTTCGTGCGCGGCACCGCGCCGGCGCGGCTCGCGCTGCGGCAGGGCGGCGTGCCTTTCGAACTGCGCGACGCCGATCTCGATCCGCCCGCGCCTCCGGGCGCGCCGCCGCTGAACGCCGCGCTCGTGCTCAAGGCCGCGCCGCTCGCCGGCATCGACCCCGGCAGCGCGCAGGATTTCACGCTGACGCTGGTGCGCCAGCGCGGCGCGATCCTGCCGGAAATCACGCGGCGCGAGATCGCGCTCCCGTACCAGGCGCCCGAGACGTGGCTCGCGCGGCCGCCGTCGCCGCCGCCGGAATGGCTGCTTGCTTGGCAAGCGCGTCGTGCCGAGCTCGCGGTCATCGGCGCTGCGCTCGGGCTGCTCGCCGCGGTGCTCGCGCGCCCGCGCTGGGTCAGCGTCTCGCCGCGCCGGCTGCGCGGGTTCCGGCTCGCGTTCCTTGCCTTCACGCTCGGCTACCTCGGCTGGTATGCGCAGGGGCAGTTGTCGATCGTGCAGCTCACGGGCGCGGTGAAGATGCTGGCCGCGGGGCAGGGGCTCGGCAGCTTCCTGTACGACCCGGTGTCGCTTCTCGTCATCGCCTTCACGCTGGTGAGCTTCGTGTTCTGGGGGCGCGGTACGTTCTGCGGCTGGCTGTGCCCGTTCGGCGCGCTGCAGGAGTTCGCCGCGCGGCTCGGCGGAGTGCTCGGCGTGCGCCGGCGCCGGCTGCCGCCGCAGCTCGCGCGCGCGCTCGACCGCGGGCGCTACGCGCTGCTCAC
>NZ_JAKFEF010000007.1:0-39703 GCF_036675785.1 Aromatoleum sp. | reverse complement strand
AAGCAGCCCCTCGCGAACCGAAAAATTCGACGTGCTTACGCTTGCTCGCCGAGCACCGACACCGTCACGGGGACGACGACATCGGAGTGCAGCGCGATGTCGATCTGCGTGTCGCCGATCTGCTTGATCGGGCCTTCCGGCATCCGGACGGCGCTGCGCTCGATCTTGAAACCTTGGGCTTCGAGCGCGTCGACGATGTCGATGTTGGTGACCGAGCCGAACAGACGGCCATCCATGCCGGCCTTGCGCGTGACCTGGACCATCAAGCCTTCGAACTTCGTCGCGAGCGCTTGAGCTTCCGCGAGCTTCTCGGCGTGCGTGCGCTCGAGTTCGGCGCGCAGCGCTTCGAACTCGGCCATGTTGGCCTGCGTCGCGCGCTTGGCCTTGCCCTGCGGGATCAGGTAGTTGCGGGCATAGCCGTCCTTGACCTTGACGACATCGCCGAGTACGCCGAGGTTGGCGACTTTTTCGAGCAGAATGATTTGCATGTCCGATCTCTCCTGTTACTTGTGCAGATCGGTGTACGGCAGCAGCGCGAGGAAGCGCGCACGCTTGATCGCGGTCGACAGCTGACGCTGATAGCCCGCCTTCGTGCCGGTGATGCGGGCCGGCATGATCTTGCTGTTCTCGGTGATGAAGTCCTTCAGGATGTCCACATCCTTGTAGTCGACTTCCTCGATCTTCTCCGCGGTGAAGCGGCAGAACTTGCGGCGCTTGAACAGACCGCGGTTGCCGCGGTCATCCTTTTTCTTGAACTTCGACTTGGGCTTGAAAGCCATTTTCGTTTCCTTCCAGAAATTCGATCTTGCTCAGGTGCAACACCGGTGTCCGGCTGCGAAGGCTCTTCGCGGCGAGAAACCCGGTGGCCCGTATCCTCATGCCGGGGGAGGCGCCGGCCAGCACGCTGGCCAATTCGCCGACCGCGACCGCCTGCAGTTCCACCGAAACATCGCGGGCCACGCCGGCCTCGTCCTGCTTCGATTCGTGCGCGAGGCCGCAAGCGGCGATCGGCACTCCTGCCGGGGTCCGACGCACGGGCAGCAGCTCTGCTATCCGGGCATCGAGGCGCAGTTCGTTCGCCCCGGGTTCAGCCACCTCAGGCCGACGCAGCTTCGGCCGGCTTCGTCTCGGCAGCGGGCGCGGCGGTCAGCGAGCGCGACTTTTCTTCCTTCATCATCGGCGACGGCGCGGTCACGGCGGCCTTCATCTTGACGACGAGGTGACGCAGCACGGCATCGTTGAACTTGAATGCATGTTCGAGTTCGCCGAGCGCTTCGCCGTCGCACTCGATGTTCATGAGCACGTAGTGGGCCTTGTGCACCTTCTGGATCGGATAGGCCATCTGGCGGCGGCCCCAGTCTTCGAGGCGGTGGATCTGGCCATTGCGGGCGGTGACGATCGCCTTGTAGCGCTCGATCATCGCGGGGACCTGTTCCGACTGGTCCGGGTGGACGATGAATACAACTTCGTAATGTCGCATGCAGACTCCTTGCGGTTTGATGTCAGCTCCCCGGCATGCGGACCGGTGGAGCAAGGGAAAGCCGGGCACGATAACAGGGAAAGCGAGCCGAATCAATGCCATCGGCGGCTCGGCGCTCGACGCGCGGTAATGTCCGTTCGTGCAGCGCGGCAAGCCTGCTCCCCGAGGAAGCAGCAGGCACGGGCCGCGACTCGCTTCGCGACTCACCGCGGCCTCGCGTCCCAGATCTTCTGCAGCCGCTTGACCGACACCGGCATCGGCGTCTTCAACTCCTGCGCGAAGAGGGCCACGCGCAGCTCCTCGAGCAGCCAGCGGAACTCCTCGAGAGCCGGGTCGGTGACGCCGGCCTTGCGCTTCGCGAGGAGTTCCCGCTCGAACGGTTGCGCGAGCGAGCGCCAGTCCGCCAGGAGCTGCGCGTCGCGCGCCGGGTTGTTGCGCAGCTTGTCGAGCCGCACGCCGGCCGCCTTCAGGTAGCGCGAGCACTGGGCGAGCCGCTCCCACGGGAGCGCGACGAGGAAATTCTTCGGCAGCAGCTCGCGGACCTGCCCCTGGATGTCCGCCGCAACCTCGGGAAAGGCACGCAGCGCGGCAAGGCGCTTCTGCAGCCCCGCGTGCTCGGCGATCAGCGCCGTCGCGAGGCGCATGAACTCCTGTGCAACAAGCGTGATCCGCGGCTTCGCCTCGGCGCATCGGCGCTCGAAAGTCGCGGCGTCTGCCGGCAGCGGGTCGAGCAGGCAGGTGCGCGCGAGCGTCGCAGCGACGAGCTGCACCTTCAGTTCGGCGTCGGTGCCGAACGGGATGAACGCGAGCGCGAGCTCGCGCAGACCGGGCAGCTTCTCGATCGCCCGCACCTGGTCCTTCAGCGCGAGCGCGAAGAGGCGCGCGAGACCCTTGCGATGAACTCTCGCCGCTTCTTCGGGGGTGTCGTACGGACGCAGCGAGACGCTGTCGCCGTCGTCGTGCAGCGCGGGGTAGCCGATCACGTCGCGGCCGGCGACCTTGACTTCGAGGAGTTCCGGCAGCGGGCCGAACGTCCACGCGGTCAATCCGGCGAGGCCGCTCGCGCCAGCCGCGCCTCCGGTTCGCCCCGGTGCAGGGCCCACCCCGGCACCGGTCGTCGCCTTGCGGTCGCCTCCGGGCCCGGAGCCCGCCTGCACCGCCCGCCCCTTGACTGAACTCTTCGCCACCGGCGGCGCCCCCGGCGCAACACCCGCAGCGGCCGGCGCGGAAGCCGACAGCGCGAGCCGCGCGCCGCGGAAGCGTTCGGCAACCTGATCGCGCAGGCGCGCGCGCAGCTCCGCGAGATTGCGCGACTGCCCGAGCACCCGGCCGTGCTCATCGACGATGCGGAAATTCATGAGGAAATGCGGGTTCAGGTTTTCCGGGCGGAATGACTCGATCGGCAGCTTCAGCGACACGCGCTCCTCGACGAAGCGCTGCAGCGCGCGCAGCAGCGGCCCGTCGGGGTCGAACTCGCCCGCTTCGAAGCGATCGACGACCGCCGCCGCGCTCTCGGCGATCGGCTGCAGCCGGTGGCGGTGCTTCTGCGGCACCGTGCGCAGCAGCGCGGCGACTTTCTCCTCGAGGAGCCCCGGCACCAGCCACTCGCAGCGGTTCGCGGGGATCTGGTTCAGCATCGCGAGCGGCACCGCCAGCGTGACGCCGTCGTCCGCCTCGCCCGGCTGGTGGAGGTAGGTCAGCTTCAGCTTCTGGCCGAGCACGTCGAAGCTCGACGGAAAGCGCTCGGTCGTGATGCCTTCGGCTTCGTGCCGCATCAGCTGGTCGCGCGTCAGGTGCAGCAGCTTCGGCTCGGTCTGCTCGGCGGTCTTGCGCCAGCGCTCGAAGCTCGCGACGTCGATGACGCCGGCCGGCAGTTTAGACTCGTAGAACGCCTGGATCAGCGCCTCGTCGACGAGCACGTCGGGGCGCCGCGACTTGTGCTCGAGGCGCTCGATCTCGGCGACGAGCCGGCGGTTGTGCTGCAGGAAGGGCATCCCGCGCGCCTGCCCCTCGGCGATCTCGCCCTCCACGAGGCCTTCGCGGATGAAGAGCTCGCGGCACAGCGCCGGGTCGATGTCGCGGTAACCGACCCCGCGCCGCGCGTACAACACGAGGCCGTGCAGCGTGCCGCGCTCCCACGCCCGCACCGCGCCCGACGCCTTCGACCAGTGCGGCTCGTACACCTGGCGCTTGACGAAATGCGCGCCGACTTCCTCGAGCCACTCCGGCTCGATTTTCGCGAGGCATCGGCCGAACAGGCGCGAGGTCTCGACGAGCTCGGCACAGACGATCCACTTGCCGGCCTTCTTCGCGAGCGTCGAGCCCGGGTGCGGCCAGAACTTGATCCCGCGCGCACCGAGGTAACTGCCGACCTGTGGACCGCTCGGGTCTTCGATCTTGCTGCCGACGTGGCCGAGCAGCCCCGCGAGCAGCGCCTTGTGGATCGCGTCGTAGTGCGCGGGCTCCGGATTCTCCTTCCAGCCGTGCTCGGTGCACAGCGTCAGCAGCTGGCCATGCACGTCGCGCCATTCGCGCAGCCGCAGGTACGACAGGTGATGGCGCTTCGCCCACGCCTTCTGCTTGCTGCCGGACTCGTGGCGGACCGTCTCGTCCCACGCCTTCCACAGGTTCCAGTACCAGAGAAACTCGGAGCGCTGGTCCTGCTCGCCGCCGCGGAACTTTGCGTGCGCTTGGTCGGCGGCGCCGGGACTCTCGGGCGAGCGCTCGCGCGGGTCCTGCACCGACAGCGCAGCCGCGATCGCGAGCACTTCGGCGAGACACCCGCGGTCGCGCGCCGCGAGGATCATGCGGCCGATCTTCGGGTCGAGCGGCAGCTTCGCGAGTTCGCGGCCGATAGGCGTGAGCGCGCGCGTGTCGCCCTCTTCGTCGAGCGCGCCGAGTTCGGTGAGCAGCTGGTAGCCGTCGGCGATCATGCGCGGCAGCGGCGCGTCGAGGAACGGGAAGTCCTCGACTTCGCCGAGCCGCAGCGACTTCATCCGCAGGATCACGCCGGCGAGCGACGAGCGCAGGATTTCCGGATCGGTGTGCGGCGGGCGCTTGTCGAAATCGGCCTCGTCGTAGAGGCGGAAACAGACCCCGTCCATGACCCGACCGCAACGCCCCGCGCGCTGCTTCGCGGCCGACTGCGCGATCTTCTCGACCTGCAGCTGCTCGACCTTGTTGCGGTGCGAGTAGCGCTTGACGCGCGCGAGGCCGGTGTCGACGACATAACGGATGCCGGGCACGGTCAGCGAGGTCTCGGCGACGTTCGTCGCAAGCACGACGCGCCGACCGCGGCCCGGCGAGAACACGCGCGCCTGCTCCTGGGCGGACTGACGCGCGTAGAGCGGCAGGATCTCGGTGCTGCCGGCGTGGTGCGCCTTACGCAACGCCTCGGCGGCCTCGCGGATCTCGCGCTCGCCGGGCAGGAACACGAGCGTGTCGCCGGGTCCGCTGCGGTGCGCCTCGTCGACGGCGTCGACGATCGCGTCATACAGGTCGCGCCCCTTGTCGCGCCGGGCGCCGCGGCGTTCGTCGGCCGGCGTCTCGTCGTCCTCGACCGGGCGGTAGCGCATCTCGATCGGATACAGCCGGCCCGACACCTCGATCACCGGCACCGGCTTTCCCGGCGCGCCGAAATGACGCGCGAAGCGGTCGGCGTCGAGCGTCGCCGAGGTCACGACGACTTTCAGGTCGGGGCGCCGCGGCAGCAGCGTCTTCAGGTAGCCGAGCAGGAAATCGATGTTGAGGCTGCGCTCGTGCGCCTCGTCGATGATCAGCGTGTCGTATGCCGCGAGCAGCGGGTCGCCCTGCGTCTCCGCGAGCAGGATGCCGTCGGTCATCAGCTTGATGTGGCTCGCGGCGCCGATACGGTCGGTGAAGCGGATCTTGTAGCCGACCGCTTGGCCGAGTTCGGATTTCAGCTCGTGCGCGATGCGGCTCGCGGTCGCGCGCGCGGCGAGCCGGCGCGGCTGCGTGTGGCCGATCAGGCCGGCGGCGCCGCGGCCGAGCGCGAGGCAGATCTTCGGCAGCTGCGTCGTCTTGCCCGACCCGGTTTCGCCGGACACGATGACGACCTGGTGCGCGGCGATCGCGGCCCCGATCTCGTCGCGCTTCTGCGTGACCGGCAGCTCAGGCGGGAATTCCGGTTGCGGAAGGCGCGCCCGGCGCTCCACGAATGCGGCGCGCGATCGCGCGAGCAGCGAATCGAAGTCGGATTGGGCGCGTTCGCGCCGGCCACCTTGCGTCCGTTTCAGCTCACCGGCGAGGCGCCTCAGCTTCGGGCGATCGACGCTCAGGCAGTCGGCAAAAGCAAAGCGCTCGCGCGCGCAATCGTTTGGCGTGTCGATAGTCGTCAATATCGGAAATCGGCCGGACGGAAGGACCTTCCGGCGCCGGAGAGGACAGAAGTCGTTCGTGAGAGAGTGCTGCCGCGGGCCGCGACCGCAGGCGTCGCGGGATTATGCCAGAAGGTGCCGGATCTCCGGCTTCGCTGCGGGCGGGCTGCAAGGGGCGCGCCGGGCGGCGGTCCGTTTCAACCGCCGCGTGATGCGCGGGCGCGCCCATCCTAGTGCGTGAGCGAGGATGCTCGACCGCCCGCCCCGTCAGCCCCGCAACCCGACGATCATGCTCATCGCGAGCGCGAGCACGACCAGCAGCGCGAACCAAGCGACGACCCCGGTCATCAGCACGAAGGACCCCATGATTCGCGCCTTGCCCGGGTGGTCGAGCCGGAACAGCGGATAGACGCCATGGTAGATCAGCGCGGCCGAGGCGACCCACGCGACCGCGACGACGACGACCGCCACCCACGCGACCGGTATGAACAGCGCGAGCGCGGACAGCCACAGCGGCGTCGGCGCCACCGCCGCCAGCACGAACGCGTCTTCGTACGTCGGCGTCCGTTCGACGACGTCGCCGATCTGCTGGATGACCGACGCCATCAGCGCGACCATCGCGAGCTGCGCGAGGTAGAGCGCGACCGCGGCACCGACCGCTTCGGCGACCGTGATGTGCGGCACCAGTTCGGGGAACACCGCGCCGGGTGTCACCAGCATCGAGTACAACACCATCGCCGGTGGAATCAGCGACATCGGCATCACGTAGGTCAGGAAAAGCTTGCTCACCGTCGGATGGACCTGCATCAGGTCGTCCCAGCCCTCGCGATACGAATAAAACATCTTCGGAAAATTGTGCGTGTTCATCGTCGACCTCCTCTGGTGACGTGGCGAGACTCCCATTCGACCGACAGGAAGTTCGAACGATCCCGCCTCGTTCCATTTTAGGCATTGTGCGGATTTCGGCCGGCGGGCGTGCCGCGCTTGCCGAGCGCGGGTCGCGCCGGTACCTTGCTTGCCTTTCCCCGCCCGCCGTTCCGATGTCCCGACTCGAAGGCTTTCCGCCGATCGCCGTTGCCGGCGCCCATACCTTGATTCTCGGCAGCATGCCCGGCGCCGCCTCGCTCGCGGCGGTCGAGTATTACGCGCACCCGCGCAACCACTTCTGGCCGATCATCGGCGCGGTGCTCGGTATCGACCCGGCGCTGCCGTACGCCGAACGCACGCGCCGCCTCGCCGAAGCGGGCTACGCGCTATGGGACGTGCTCGGCGCATGCCGCCGCGCCGGCAGCCTCGATTCGAACATCCGGGCCGACTCGATCGAGGTCAACGACTTCGCCACGTTCTTCGCGCGCCACCCGGCGATCGACCGCGTGTTCTGCAACGGCACTGCGGCCGAGCAGTGCTTCCGCCGCCACGTCCGGCCGGCAATCGCGGAACGCTTCGACTTCACGCTGCGGCGCCTGCCGTCGACGAGCCCGGCGAACGCATCGGTTCCGTATCCGGCGAAGCTCGCCGCGTGGCGGGAGATCGCGCGGTGAGCGCGGCAGTCATCGGCGGCGGGCCCGCCGGGCTGATCGCGGCGGAGATGCTCGCCGCGCGCGGCAGCGCGGTGGATCTCTACGACGCAATGCCGTCGGTCGGGCGCAAGTTCCTGCTCGCCGGGATCGGCGGCCTGAACCTGACGCACGCGGAAGCTCCCGAAACGTTCTTGTCCCGCTACGGCGAGCGCCGGCCGGAGTTCGAGCCGCTGCTCGCGGCGTTCAGCGCCGCCGAATTGCGCGAGTGGGCGCACGGCCTCGGCGTCGACACTTTCGTCGGCAGCTCGGGGCGCGTCTTCCCGACGCAGATGAAGGCAGCGCCGCTGCTGCGGGCGTGGCTGCACCGGTTACGGACGGCCGGCGTGCGTTTTCACCCGCGCCACCGCTGGCTCGGGTGGTCCGCGGCCGAGACGGCGCCGACCCGCGGCCTGCGCTTTGCGACGCCCGAGGGCGAGACGGTCGTCGATGCTGACGCGGTCGTCCTCGCGCTCGGCGGCGCGAGTTGGGCGAAGCTCGGCTCGGACGGGGCGTGGGTGCCGCGCCTCGCCGGACGCGGCGTCTCGATCGCGCCACTGAAACCGGCGAACTGCGGCTTCGACGTCCGTGCGGCCGGGACGGGCGACCCGGGCAGTGGCTGGAGCGAGCATTTCCGCTCTCGTTTCGCCGGCCAGCCGCTGAAGTCCGTCGTGCTGTCCTTTACTGACGCACGCGGAAACCACCACCAGCGCGCCGGCGAATGCATGGTCTCCGACCACGGACTCGAAGGCAGCCTGATCTACGCGCTGTCGGCGCCGCTGCGCGATGCGATTGTCGCAAACGGCGCGGTCACGCTGTCGATCGACCTCGCGCCGGGGCGCAGCCCCGAAATGCTCGCCGAAGAGCTCTCGCGTCCGCGTGGCACGCGCTCGGTCGCGAGCCACCTACAGAGCAAGGCAGGCATCGCCGGCGTCAAGGCCGGGTTGCTGCGCGAATGCCTGCCCGCGGCGGCGTTCGCGTCGCCGCCGCGACTCGCGGCGGCGATCAAGGCGCTGCCGCTTACGCTCGTGTCGCCGCGACCGCTGGACGAGGCGATCAGCACCGCGGGCGGCGTCGTCTTCGAGGACCTGGACGAACGGCTGATGCTGCGCGCGCTGCCCGGCGTATTCTGCTGCGGCGAAATGCTCGACTGGGAGGCGCCGACCGGCGGCTATCTGCTGACCGGGTGCTTTGCGACCGGGCGAGCTGCAGGGCTCGGCGCGAGCGACTGGCTCGAGGCGGGCGGCCGGCGTTAGCGTCCCGGTCAGCCGCGCCAGGCGTTGAACGCGGCGTGCCCGGCCCACGCCATCAGCAGCGAGCCGGCGACGTGGGCGACGGTGTGGACCGCGAGCCAGCCCCACTCCCCGCGCTGCACGAGGTGCAGCCCTTCGGCCGAAAACGTCGAGAACGTCGTCAGTCCCCCGAGAAAGCCGGTCGTCAGCAGCAGCCGCAGCGCCGGCGGCATTTCGGGCAGCACGTGGATCCACGCAAGCGCGCCGCCCATCAACAGGCCGCCGAGCAGGTTCGCCGCGAGCGTGCCGAACGGGATCATCAGGAACAGCGGGTTCAGCAGCAGCCCGAGCCCCCAGCGCAGCCACGCGCCGACTGCGGCGCCTGCGCCGACCGCGACGAACGCCGTCATACCGATCGCTGACGTCATCGTCTCCCCTCAGGACGCGCCCGCGGCGAGCGCCCGCATGTCGGCGCCGGTCGGGTGCTGGAATACGCGCAGCCCGAACTCGGGCAGGATCGCGAACAGGTGGTCGAAGATGTCCGATTGCGTCGCCTCGTATTCGACCCACGCAATCGTGTTCGCGAAGCAATAAAGCTCGAGCGGC
Source organism: Aromatoleum sp. (assembly GCF_036675785.1). Lineage (NCBI taxonomy): Bacteria > Pseudomonadati > Pseudomonadota > Betaproteobacteria > Rhodocyclales > Rhodocyclaceae > Aromatoleum > Aromatoleum sp. The sequence continues at coordinate 30,492 of NZ_JAKFEF010000007.1, read as the reverse complement.
AGCCCGTCGGAGGTCGGCGCGAGCTGACGCACCATCAGCGTCATCCCCTGATGAACGCCCGGGTGGCGTCGGAGGTAGCGTTCGACGTACGCGCGGAAGGTGCCGATGTTGGTCACGCGACGGCGATTGACGACGTCGCGGCCAGCACCCACGACTGCCTGATTCCACGCTTCGAGCTCGGCCTCCTTCGCCGGCAGATAGCCGTCGAGCAGCGCGAAACGGTCAAGGCGGCGGCGCTCCTCGTCCGTCAGGAAGCGCACGCTGTGCTGATCGAGGAACAGGCTGCGCTTGATGCGCCGGCCGCCAGACTCCCGCATCCCGCGCCAGTTCTTGAACGACTCGCTGATGAAGCGCTTGGTCGGGATCGTCGTGATCGTCTTGTCGAAGTTCTGCACCTTCACCGTGTGCAGTGCGATGTCGACGACGTCGCCGTCGGCGTTGAACTGCTGCATCTCGATCCAGTCGCCGACGCGCAGCATGTCGTTCGACGAGATCTGCACGCTCGCGACGAGCGACAGCAGCGTGTCCTGGAAGATCAGCATCAGCACCGCGGCCATCGCGCCGAGGCCCGAGAGCAGGATCAGCGGCGAGCGGTCGACGAGCGCGGCGACCATCAGGATCGCCGCGATGACGTAGATCGCGATCTTCAGGACTTCGAGATAGCCCTTGATCGGCCGACGCGCCGCGTTCGGCCGGCGCATGTAGAGCGCGTTCAGGAGTTCGATCGCCTCGCCGACCGCCAGCGCGATCGTCAGCACGATGAACGCGGCGCAGACGTTGCGCACGACGGTCACGAGCGCTTCGGGCAACTCGAGCAGGCCGACGCCACCGTACAGAATCAGCGCCGGTACGAGGCCCGCGAGGCGGCCGACGACTTCGAGGCGCGACAAGACCGGGTCGTCGCGCAGCGACGTGGCCGCGAGACCGCGGCGCAGCGCGCGCAGCAGCACGTGCCGCGTGAGCCAGTTCGCGAGCCACGCGCCCGCGACCAGCGTCGCGATCCCGACCAGCGTGTAGGCGAACGGATACTGTTCCAGCCAGGCGTCGGCGAGGACGAGTTCTTCGGGCATCTCTCTCCTTCTGTTGTGGTCACGCCGCCGCGAAACCGGCGCGTCAGGCGCGGATTATAGCGGGCGCGCCGGGCGCCCCCGGCCGCCCACGCCCGCGTCATCGGCTACAATCGCCGCCATTCGCAACCCGCGTCGCCGCTGGCGGCGCTTGACTCCCGGAACTGCCCGAACCGATGAATCCGAACACGCCGAAAGAAGGCACTGCCGCTGCGCCGTCCAACTTCATCCGCAACATCATCGAAGAGGACGGGCGGAGCGGAAAATGGAGCGGCCGCGTCGAAACGCGCTTCCCCCCGGAGCCCAACGGCTACCTCCACTACGGCCACGCGAAGTCGATCTGCCTGAACTTCGGTCTCGCCGAGCGCTACAACGGCGTCTGCCACTTGCGCTTCGACGACACGAACCCGGAGAAGGAAGAGCAGGAATACGTCGACTCGATCATCGAGGCGGTGCGCTGGCTCGGCTTCGAGTGGGGCGAACACCTCTACTTCGCGTCGGACTATTTCGACCGCATGTACGCGTGCGCCGAATACCTGATCACGTCGGGGCGCGCCTACGTCGAATCGCTGTCGGCCGACGAGATGCGTGCCTATCGCGGCACGCTAACCGAGCCGGGCCGCGAAAGCCCGTACCGCAACCGCAGCGTCGAGGAAAACCTCGACCTGTTCCGCCGCATGCGGGCCGGCGAGTTCGCCGACGGCAAGCACGTGCTGCGCGCGAAGATCGACATGGCGTCGCCGAACCTTAACCTGCGCGACCCCGCGATCTACCGCATCCGCCGCGCGACGCACCACCGCACCGGCGAGGCGTGGTGCATCTACCCGATGTACACGTTCGCGCACCCGATCGAGGACGCGATCGAGAACATCACGCACTCGATCTGCACGCTGGAGTTCGAGGACCAGCGGCCGTTCTACGACTGGCTGCTCGACGCGCTCGCCGAAGGCGGCTTCTTCCCCCGACCGCTGCCACAGCAGATCGAGTTCGCGCGGCTCAATCTGACCTACGTCGTGCTGTCGAAGCGCAAGCTGATCCAGCTCGTCGACGAACATCATGTCGATGGCTGGGACGATCCGCGCCTGCCGACCCTCGTCGGCGCGCGCCGCCGCGGCTTCACGGCCGGCGGCTTCCGGCTCTTCGCCGAGCGCATCGGCGTGACGAAATCGGACACGTGGATCGACTTCAGCGTGCTCGAGGAATGCATGCGCGAGGACCTCAACGATGCGGCCGAGCGCCGCGTCGCGGTGCTCGATCCGCTGAAGCTCGTGATCACGAACTACCCCGAGGGGCAGAGCGAGCAGTGCGAGGCGCCGAACCATCCGCTGAAGCCCGAGCTCGGCAAACGCGAGATGCCGTTCTCCCGGGAGCTGTGGATCGAGCGCGAGGACTTCATGGAAACGCCCGTCAAGGGCTTCCACCGCCTCTCCCCGGGCAACATGGCGCGGCTGCGCTACGGCTACGTCGTCAAATGCACCGGCTGCGAGAAGGACGCCGACGGCAACGTGACCGCGGTGCTGTGCGAATACCTGCCCGACACCAAATCCGGCACGCCGGGCGCCGACAGCGTCAAGGTCAAGGGCAATCTGCACTGGGTGTCGGTCGCGCACGGCTACGAAGCGGAAGTGCGGCTGTACGACCGGCTGTTCGCGCAGCCCTACCCCGGCAACCGGCGCGAAGACGATCCGGAAGACTTCGAGCGCAGCTTCCTCGACGATCTCAATTACGACTCGAAGCGCACGGTCCGGGCGCGGCTCGAACCCGCACTGCGCGACGCGCGCGCCGAAGACCGCTTCCAGTTCGAACGCCACGGCTATTTCGTCGCCGACCGCGTCGACTCGACCGACGGCGCGCCGGCGTTCAACCGGACGGTGACGCTGAAGGATTCGTGGAGCAAGACGAAGGGGTGAAGGCGGTCGCCGATGCATCCCGCGCCGACCCGGCGTCGCAGCGACGACGCGTGGGGCGCGCGTGTCTGTCCCGCCCCACGCGGCGGCGGCGCACATCCTCTCGCATGAAGTCGACGTCAGCGATTTCCCCGTTAGCGCGGTTGCAAGCTTCATGTCATCGGGCGGGTCATCCGCCGAAAATGCCGATTGAAAACCGATGACGTCCTTCCTGCGCCGCAGCCGTGCCCTTCTCGTCACCCTCCTCGTTGTCGCACTCCTCGCCGCCGCGGTCTGGTGGCTGACCCGCGCGAAGCCGATTCCGGTCGTGCTCGTCGAGGTCGGCCGCGGCACCGTCGAGGCGACGCTGTCGAACACCCGCGCCGGCGAGGTCGAGGCCTGCCAGCGCACGAAACTGTCGACGATCATCGGCGGACGCATCGATTTTCTCGGCGTCAAGGAAGGCGACCGCGTCGAGGCGGGCCAGGTGCTGATGAGGCTCTGGAACGCCGACCAGGACGCGCGGCTCGCGGTGAACCGGGCACAGCTCGCGACGGCGACGAAGCGCGTGCGCGAAGCGTGCTCGCAGGCGGACAACGCCGAGCGGGAATCGGCGCGGCAGACCGAGCTGTTCCGGCAGGAATTCATTTCGGCGTCGCGCGAGGAGCAGGCGCGGACGGAAGCGCTCGCGCGCCGTGCCGCATGTGAAACGGCGCGCGCCGACGTGCGCACCGCGGAGGCGCAGCTCGACGCGACTGCGGTCGACCGCCAGCGCACCGTGCTGGTCGCGCCGTTCGCCGGCACCGTCGCGGAGATCACCGGCGAACTCGGCGAGTATTCGACGCCGTCGCCGCCCGGCGTGCCGACACCGCCCGCGATCGACCTGATCGACGACAGCTGCCTGTACGTGAAGGCGCCGATGGACGAGATCGACGCACCGAAGATCCGCCCCGGGCAGGCCGCGCGCGTGACGCTCGACGCGCTACCGGGCAAGGTGTTCGACGGACGGGTGAAGCGCGTCGCGCCGTACATCCTCGCGGTCGAAAAGCAGGCACGCACCGTCGACGTCGAGATCGACTTCGCGCAGCCCGAGGAAGCGCGCGGGCTGCTCGTCGGCTACAGCGCGGACGCCGAAATCGTCCTCGACGTGCGGCAGGACACGCTGCGGATTCCGACTGCGACGCTGCGCGAAGGCAACACGGTGCTCGTGTACGACGCGGCCCGCGGCACGCTCGAGGAACGCGCAGTCAAGCCCGGCATCGCGAACTGGGACTACACCGAAGTGCTCGAAGGGCTCGCGGCCGGCGAGCGCATCGTCAGCTCGCTCGAACGCGCCGGTGTGGCGCCCGGGGCACCGGTGAAACCCGACGACGGCGCCCGCGCCGCGCCGTGACGCCGCGATGCCGCAGATCGAACTCGCCGGCATCGAGCGCGTCTTCAAGCTCGGCGACAGCGAAGTCCATGCGCTGCACGCGGTGTCGCTGACGATCGAAGCCGGCGAGTACGTCGCGGTGATGGGCCCGTCCGGGTCCGGCAAGTCGACGCTGCTGAACCTCCTCGGCTTGCTCGACCGCCCGAACGCCGGCACGTACCGGCTCGAAGGCCGCGACGTCACGACGCTGAGCCCCGACGAGCAGGCCGCAGTGCGCCGCAGCCGGATCGGCTTCGTCTTCCAGAGCTTCCACCTCGTGCCGCGGCTGACCGCGGCGGAGAACGTCGCGCTGCCGTTGATGCTCGCCGGCGTGCCGCCCGCGGAGCGGAACCGCCGGGTCGCCGAGGCGCTGCGCAACTTCGGCCTCGAGTCGCGCGCCGGCCACCGCCCCGACGAGCTTTCGGGCGGCCAGCGGCAGCGCGTCGCGATCGCACGCGCGACGATCATGCGACCGGCGCTGATCCTCGCCGACGAGCCGACCGGCAACCTCGACCGCGCGACCGGGCAGGACGTCACCGCGCTGCTCGAAGCACTCAACGCGTCCGGCGTCACGCTGATCGTCGTGACGCACGACCCGCTGATGGGCAGCCGGGCGCGGCGCCGGCTGATGATGGAAGACGGCGCGCTCGTCGCCGACCTGTGCGCGGACGCCTCGCCGCCGCCCTCGCCGCCACCGTAGATGACGCCCGCGGACACGCTGCGTTTCGCTCTGCGCGCCGCAGCCGGCTACCCGCTGCGCACCGCGCTGATGATCCTCGCGATGTCGATCGGCGTCGCCGCGGTCGTCATCCTCACCGCGCTCGGCGACGGCGCGCGGCGCTACGTCGTCAATGAATTCTCGTCGCTCGGCAGCAACCTTGTGATCGTGCTGCCCGGCCGCTCGGACACCGGCGGTCTCGGGCTCGGCGGCCTCTTCACGAGCACCCCGCGTGACCTGACGATTCGCGACGCCGAGGCGCTGCGGCGGGCGCCGTCGGTGCAACGGGTCGCCCCGATGACGGTCGGCAACTCCGAGATCGCGTACGGCGGGCGGCTGCGCGAAGTCGTCGTGGTCGGCACCACTGCCGCATACCTCGACATCCGCCGCATGGGCACGAGCGTCGGGCGCTTCCTGCCGCCCGGGGACGCCGAGCGGGCGTCCCCGGTCGCGGTGCTCGGCGCGGCGCTGCAGGACGAACTCTTCGGCACCGAGCCCGCGGTCGGCCGCATGATCCGCGTCGGCGACCGGCGGCTGCGCGTCGTCGGCGTGCTCGAGAAGTCCGGACAGGGCCTCGGCATGAACAACGACGAGCTCGTCATCGTCCCGGTCGCGACCGCGCAGGCGATGTTCGATACGAACACGCTGTTTCGCGTGCTCGTCGAAGCGCGCGGCCGCGACGCGATCGCGTCGGCGCAGCGGCAGGTCGAGGACCTGATGCGCCAGCGCCACGACGGTGAGCTCGACATCACGGTGATCACGCAGGACGCGGTGCTCGGCACCTTCGACCGCATCCTCGGCGCGCTGACGTTCGCGGTCGCCGGCATCGCCGCGATCAGCCTCGCCGTCGCCGGCATCCTCGTGATGAACGTGATGCTCGTCGCGGTCACGCAACGCACCGGCGAAATCGGCCTGCTGAAGGCGCTCGGCGCGACCGCGCGCAACATCCGACTCGCCTTCCTGATGGAGGCGGCGCTGCTGTCGCTTGCCGGCGCGCTCGTCGGCTTCGCGCTCGGGCATCTCGGCGCGTGGGGCCTGCGGCTCGCATTCCCCGTCCTGCCGGCGTGGCCGCCCGACTGGGCCGTCTACGCCGGCATCGGCACCGCGCTCGGGACCGGCATCCTGTTCGGCGTGATGCCGGCCCGCCGCGCCGCGCGCCTCGATCCGGTGCAGGCGCTCGCGAAACGATGAAATTCGCGGACTTTCTCCAGCTCGCGCTGCGCTCGCTCGTCGCCCACCGCCTGCGCAGCTTTCTGACGCTGCTCGGAATCGGCGTGGGCATCGCCGCGGTGATCCTGCTGACCTCGATCGGCGAAGGCCTGCACCAGTTCGTGCTGAAGGAGTTCACGCAGTTCGGCACGAACATCATCCAGGTCACGCCGGGGCGCCAAGGCTCGCGCGGCGGCCCGCCCGGCCTGCCGAGCACGACGCGCGAACTGACGCTCGACGACGCCGCGGCGCTCGCGCGGCTGCCGCGCGTGACCGGAATGACGCCGATCGTCTTCGGCAACTCGGAAGTGCATGCCGCCGGACGCGTGCGGCGCACGAGCATCTACGGCGTCGGCGCCGACATGGCGCGGATCTTCTCGATGCGCGTCGCGATTGGCCGCTTCCTGCCGCCAGACGACCCGGTCGGCGCACGCGCCTTCGTCGTGCTCGGCGCGAAGCTCAAGCGCGAGCTCTTCGGCAACGCCAACGCGCTCGGCGAGCGCGTTCGGATCGGCGACGAGCGCTTCCGCGTCATCGGCGTGATGGAGGAGAAAGGCCAGTTTCTCGGCATCGATCTCGACGACACCGCCTACGTGCCGACGACGCGCGCGATGGCGCTGTACAACCGCGACGGGCTGATGGAGATCGACGTCATCTACCCGGAGACGATGCCGGCCGTGGCTGTCGCGGCTGACCTCCGGGCACTGCTTACGGCGCGCCACGGCCAGGACGACGTGACGCTGACGACGCAGGAAGACATGCTCGCGCGGCTGTCGAACATCCTCGGCATCCTGACCGCCGCGGTCGGCGCGCTCGGCGGCATCTCGCTCGCGGTCGGCGGCGTCGGCATCGTCACGATCATGACGATCGCGGTCAGCGAGCGCACGAACGAGATCGGCCTGCTCGTCGCCCTCGGCGCGCGGCGGTCGACGGTGCTCGGGCTCTTCCTCGGCGAAGCGGTCGCGCTCGCGGCGATCGGCGGCGCGCTCGGCCTCCTCGTCGGCATGGGGCTCGCGCAACTCGTCGGCCTGCTCGTCCCTGCGCTGCCGGTGCACACCCCATGGCATTTCGTCGTCGTCGCGGAAGTGCTTGCGGTCGTGATCGGGCTGCTGGCCGGCGTGCTGCCGGCGCGCCGCGCGGCCCGACTCGACCCGGTAGAAGCGCTGCGCGCGGAATGAGCCGCCGCGATGTGTTGCGCCAGATCAAGCCGCTGTCATTCGCTGCGGCGCCGCGCCCGCGCGCTGACTAGAGTGAAGTACGGATACGGTCTTTCGCATCACCCTTCACGGAGGCTGCCATGTGCTTCTTCGACTCGCCGATCGGCCGTTGCGAGGCGGTACGGGAACTGGTGCTGCTGGACGAGACCCAGCAGGAATGTGCGTGTGAGCACGGCTGTCCGGCGGGCTTCGACTGCCCGCTGAAAGGCTGGTTCACCGAGCAGTCCGGCGTCAGCGACGCCAAGGTGCCGTGCTGGCGCCCGGTCGCGCGCCTGGCCACGGCCGTTCGGACGCCGGTCGAAGCGCCGCGCCTAGAAGCTTTCGTCTTCTCGTAGGAAGCGCCACTGCCCGAGCGGGAGGTCGCCAAGCCTGACGCCGCCGATGCGCACGCGCTTCAGGCCGACGACCTTCAGCCCGACCAGTTCGCACATCCGCCGGATCTGGCGCTTGCGGCCTTCGCGCAGCACGAAGCGCAGCTGATCCTCGTTGAGCCATTCGACCTTCGCCGGTCGCAGCTTGCGGCCGTCGAGTTCGAGACCGTGATTGAGCAGCGCGAGCCCGCCCGCGTCGAGTTCGCCTTCGACGCGCACGAGGTATTCCTTTTCGACTTTCGACTCCTCGCCGATCAGCTGCCGGGCGATGCGGCCGTTCTGCGTCAGCACGAGCAGGCCGGTCGAATCGATGTCGAGCCGGCCCGCCGGCGCGAGGCCTTTCAGGTGCGAGACGTGGAAGCGCTGCGCGTCCCGGGCGTCGAACTGGTTGTCCGGCCCGATCAGCGACACCGCCGGCTCGAAACCCGGCTCGGGCTGGCCGGAGACGTAACCGACCGGCTTGTGCAGCAGGATCGTGACCTGCTCGGCTTGGCGGCGTTTCGCCTGCGCCGCGAGCGTGATTTCCGCGTTCGGATCGATGCGGATGCCGAGTTCGCTGACCCGTTGCCCATCGACGAACACCCAGCCGCGCTCGATGATCTCGTCGGCCTCGCGGCGCGAGCAGATGCCGCGGTCGGCCATCACCTTCGACAGGCGCACGCCTTCGGCGCGGGCTTCGGACGGCGCGGCGGCAGGTGCATGCTTGCGCGGCGCGTCGTGCCGGTCCGGGGCGCCCGCCGTGCCTTCCGGACGCCGAGCCCGCGCCGGCCGTTCGTCCGCCGGCGTCTTCCGCTTCACGGCCGGGTTCCCGCGTCCGGCCGCCTCGGGTACGCGCCCCGGCCGATCCTCCCGCCCCGGCCGATCCCCGCGCGACGGCCGGCCCTCGCGGGCGGGGCCACTCTCGCGCAATCGCCGGTCTTCACGCAACGGACGACCCTCGCGCGGATTTTCCCGAGCCGGCCGATCGTCGCGCGAAGCCCGGTTTTCCCGCGATCCGCGATCGTCACGCAGCGGGCGCTCCTCGCGAACCGCGCGTTTGTCCGGCGGCGCCCCGCGTTCACCCGACGGCCGACTCCGCTCGGCGGCATGATCCTGACGCGCCGGCCGCTCTTCACGCCGCGGTCGATCCTCCCGTCCGGCGCGCGCCGCCGCTTCGTCGCGCCCCTCGCGCTCGCGGCGCGGACCGCGCGCCGCGTCCGCAGCGGCGGCCTTCATCCCGCTCCGCGGATCGCGCTCGCGGCCCTTCGGCCCGGCGTTCCGCTCCGGCGGCTTTCCGCGCCGCTCGGCGGACGGGAGGAAGCGCGTGCGCAGGCCCGGCTTCTTCGCCGCCGCGTCGCCGTCCGCGGCCGTCGGCTTGATGCCGAGCGTCTTGCGTCCGCCGCCGGCTGCGGCATCCTGGCCGCCGGCAGCGGCGCTGTCGGGCGGGGCGCCGTCGACTTCGGGATCGGTCTTGCCGGCGTCGCCGGAGGAGGAGGAGCGTTTCATGGATCTCTGCATTCGAAAGGAACGGCGCCGGACGGCCGGAGGCGAATCATACGCGCGGCGGGCGCCGCGGTCTTTCCCCGTGCGAGGCGCCGGCCTCTTCCGCGGAAGGCGGGTCGAACGTCGTCCAGCCCGGTTCGCGACACGCCGGCGGCAGGCCGCGCACGCGGTCCGCATGGCGGTGGAGGTAGGCTTTCGCGAGGAGATGCGCGGTGACCGGCGCAGTCAGGAACAGGAACAGCGTGATCAGCAGCTCGTGCGCGGACAGTTCGCCGGTGCGCAGGAACGCGTACAGCATCGACGCGAGCAGAACGCCGCCGACGCCGGCGGTCGTCGCCTTCGTCGGCGCATGCAGGCGCATCATCAGGTCGGGCAGCTTGACGAGCCCGATCGACCCGACCAGCGTGAAGGTGCTGCCGGCGACGATCAGCAGCGCGACGACGACTTCTCCGAGCATGTCCATGCCGGTCTCCCTACTCGATGACGTCGCCGCGCAGCAGGAAGCGGCAGTACGCGACCGTCGACACGGCGCCGAACATCGCGAACAGCAGCGCGGCCTCGAAATACTCGCCGGTCGCCTGGCGCATCCCGTACAGGATGATCAGCGCGATCGTGTTCGTGATCATCGTGTCCGCGGCGAGCAGCCGGTCCACCGGCGTCGGCCCGTGCGCGAGCCGCCACAGGTTCAGCAGCAGCGCGAGCGAAATCGCGAAAAAACCGAAGTCGAGCGCGAGGCCGATCATTCGAAGATCTCCTTCAACCGGGCCTCGTAGCGCTGCTTCAACACGCGCACCGTGCCCTCGGGGTCGTCGTTGTCGAGGCAATGGACGAGCAGGCTGCGACGGTCGGCGGACAGGTCGCAGCTCACGCTGCCGGGCGTCATCGTGATCGTGCCGGCGAGCACCGCGATCGCTTCCGGCGATTCGAGCTCGAGCGGCACGACGAGCCAGCAGTAGTGCAGGCGCGCCGCCGGCCGGAACAGGATCAGGCGCGCGACATGCACGTTCGCGACGAGAATGTCGCCGAGCACCCGCAGCACGTACGCGAACGCCTTGCCGCAGGCGCGGACGCGCGGGCGTCGCGGCCAGAAACGCGTCGTCGCGCGCGCGACGACGATCCCGAGCACGAGGCCGAAGAGCAGCCCGCCGACGGTGAAGCGGTTCTGCAGCAGCAGCCACAGCGCGGCGAGTGTCAGCGTGAGCCGCGGATAGGGCAGCCAACCCGTCCGCGGCCGGCGGGCGGTGGGCTCGGGCCTCATTCGTTCTCCCCTTCCGCGCCGAGCACCGCGTCGATGTAGGCGGCCGGCGCGAACAACTGCGTCGCCGCCGCGTCGAGGTAACGGACCACCGGCCCGGCGCCGACGGTCAGCGCGACGTTGGCGGCGAGCAGCAGGCCGACGGCGGCGACCGGCAAGACCGTGCGGCGCGGCGGCTGCGCCCCGACCTTCTCCCCGATCACGCCGCCCTTCCAGAACAGCACGCTGCCCGCGCGCGCGAAGCCGACGATCGCGAGCAGCGACGTCGACAGCAGCAGGCTCCAGATCCAGTTGCGGTTGAACGCGTCGCGCGTCGCGTCGAGGATCAGCAGCTTGCCGACGAAACCGGACAGCGGCGGCAGACCCGTCATCGCGATCGCCGCGAGCAGGAACAACGCGCCGATGAGCCCGGCCTGCGCGATCCGCGGTCCGGCGGCGAGCAGGTCGCCCTTCGCCCTGCGTTCGCCGACGAGATCGGCGACGAGAAAGAATGCGCCCGCCGCGAGCGTCGACTGGACGAGATAGTACAGCGCTGCGGCGATCGCCTGCTGCGTGAATAACGCAACCGCGATCAGCAGCGTGCCGACCGAGCCGACGACGGCGAAGCTGATCATCACCGCGAGGCGACGCGCAGCGAGCACGCCGACCATGCCCAGCGTCAGCGTCAGCATCGCGGCCGGCATCAGCCACGGTGCGGCGAGCCACGCGAGATCCCCGGCGGTGTCGCCGAACGCGAGTGTCGAGAGGCGGATGATCGCGTACGCCCCGACCTTCGTCAGCACGGCGAACAGCGCCGCGACCGGGGCGGGGGCGTTCGAATACGTCCCCGGCAGCCACAAATGCAGCGGCACGAGCGCGGCCTTGAGCGCGAACACGAAGAGCAGCAGCAGCGCGCCGCTGCGCAGCAGGCCCTGGTCGGCGGGCGGGACGGCGGGCACCTTCAACGCGAGATCGGCCATGTTCAGCGTGCCGGTCACGCCATAGAGCAGGCCGACCGCGAAGAGGAAGAGCGTCGAGCCGACGAGGTTCACGACGACGTACTGCAGCCCCGCGCGCACCCGCGCGGCGCCGCCGCCATGGACCATCAGGCCATACGACGCGATCAGCAGGATCTCGAAAAAAACGAACAGGTTGAAGAAATCCCCGGTCAGGAATGCGCCGTTGAGGCCCATCAGCTGGAACTGGAACAGCGCATGGAAATGGCGCCCGCGCGCATCCCAGCCGTTCGCGCAATGCAGCAGCACCGCGAGCGCGAGCGCGGCGGTCAGCGTCAGCATCAGCGCCGACAGGCGGTCGACGACGAGCACGATGCCGAACGGCGCCGGCCAGTCGCCGAGCGCATAGGTCCGGATCGTGCCGTCGCTCGCGGCGGCGGCGAGCCCGATCGCGACGAGCAGCAACACCACGGCCGACGCGAGCGAGGCCGCGCGAGCGAGCACGAGGTCGCGCCGGCCGGCGAGCGCGAGCAGCGACGCGACGGCGGCCGGCAGCAGGATCGGCAGGATCGTCCAGTGCGTCATCGGCCGGGCGCTTCCTCACCATCGGACGCGGCCGGCGCGTCGACGTCGTCACTCCCGGATTCGAGAAAGGACCGGACCGCCATTCCGACCGTCACCGCGGTCATCCCGAACGAGATCACGATCGCGGTCAGCACGAGCGCCTGCGGCAGCGGGTCGGTGTAAGGACCGGCCGCGCGGATCAGCGGTGGCAGACCGACCGCGAGCCGCCCCGACGCGAGCAGGAACCCGTTGACCGCATACGACAACAGCGCGAGACCGAGCACGACGGGAAAGCTGCGCCCGCGCAGGACCAGCTGCACGCCGGATGCCGTGAGAACGCCGATCGCGGAGGCGACGAGCAGCTCCATCTCAATCCTCCGCGAAGCGTGGCGCGGCGGGCGGGATCGCGGCGCGTGTCCGGAGCGGTTTCGCCGGTCCGCGCCCGATTCGCCCGAGGGACGCGAGCATCAACATCACCGCGCCGACGACGGTGAGAAAAACGCCGGCGTCGAACGCCATCGCCGTCGCGACTTCGACGCGGCCGACGAGCGGCAGCGCGAGGTGTCCATACGCGCTGGTCAGGAACGGGCGCGCGAAGACCCACGCACTGAAACCGGTCGCCGCGGCGAGCAGCACGCCGGTGCCGATCAGCGCGTGCACATCGACGCGCATCCGCTGCGCGGCCCACTGCGTGCCGCCGGCGACGTACTGCATGATCAGCGCGATCGCGACGATCAGGCCGGCGACGAAGCCGCCGCCGGGCGCGTTGTGTCCGCGCAGGAACACGTAAGAGGCGACGACGAGCGCCAGCGGAAGCATGACGCGCGCAGCGACGGCAAGGAGCAGGGGGTGGCGGTCCGCGGCGACCATGCCGGGCACGGCGCCGGTCCGCGCCAAGCCCCGCGCGCCGTCGACCAGCGCGAAGACCGCGAGCGCGGCGATGCCGAGGACGATGATTTCGCCGAAGGTGTCGAAGCCGCGAAAATCGACGAGGATGACATTGACGACGTTCGCGCCGCCGCCGTCCGGCAGCGAACGCTCGAGGTAGTAGGTCGACAGGCTGTCGAAGTCGCGCGTCATCAGCGCGAACGCCGCAGCGCCGGCGCCGAGCCCGGCGCCCGTCGCGAGCCCCCCGTCACCCAGCCGCCGCGGACGCTGCGCGACCCGCGGCGTCTCGTGCGGCAGCACGGTCAGCGCGAGCAGCATCAGGATCACCGTGACGACTTCGACCGCGATCTGCGTCAGCGCGAGGTCCGGCGCGGAGAGGTACAGGAAGCCGAACGCGACGATCAGGCCGATCACGCCGAGCATCACGAGCGCGAGCATGCGCCGGCGTTCGAACGCGAGCACACCCGCGCAACTGGCGACGAGCAGCAGCCACGCGACGATCGCGACCGGCGGCGCGGCGAGCGTCGCGCGCGTCCCGACCGCGTGCCCGCCGCCAAGGAAGCCGCCGACGCCGACGACGAGCGCGCCGGCGACGATCCAGCCGAGGTAGTGCCGCAGCGAGCCGTCGTGCAGACCGTCGGTCACCGCGCGGCAGAAATCCGTCACCGCCGCGACCGCCGCGTCGAACGCCGGCTTCGCCTGCGGATGTGGCGCGGCCTGCCACAGCGCCCGTGTATTCGCTTGGCGCCACAGCAGGATGCCACCGCCGGCGAAGGCGAAGACCGACAGCGCGAGCGCCGGCGTCGCCCCGTGCCACAGCGCAAGCTCGTAGCCGCGAACCGGCGCGCCGACCACGGCGTTCGCAGCCGACGCGACCAGCGAGCCGGCGAACGTGCCCGGGAACACGCCGATCAGCATGACGACCACGACGAGCAGCAGCGGCGGCAGCCACAGGCCGGGCGCGGGATCGCGGACGTTCTTGCGGTAAGGCTCGTGCCGCCGGACGAAAAACACCTGGATCGCGTAACGCAGCGAGTACGCGACCGAGACCATCGCCGCGAGCGTCGCGACGAGCGGCACGATCCAGCCCTGCCCGGCCCACTGCGCCTGCGCCGCGGCGTCGAGCATCATCTCCTTGGACAGGAAGCCGTTCAGCAGCGGAACGCCGGCCATCGACGCGGCGGCGACGGCGCCACTCGTCGCGGTCAACGGCATCAGCGCCGCAAGACCGCCGAGATGCCGCAGGTCGCGCGAGCCCACTTCGTGGTCGACGATGCCGGCGTTCATGAACAGCGCGGCCTTGAAGATCGCGTGGTTCAGGATGTGGAACACGCCGGCGACCGCCGCGAGCGGCGTGCCGAAGCCGAACAGCATCGTCACCAGCCCGAGGTGACTGACGGTCGAAAACGCGAGCAGCGCCTTCAGTTCGTCGCGGAACAGCGCGACGACCGCGCCGATCAGCATCGTCACGAGCCCGGTCGTCGCGACGAGATAGAACCACGCATCGGTGCCGGACAGCACCGGCCACAGCCGCGCGAGCAGGAACACACCCGCCTTCACCATCGTCGCCGAATGCAGGTAGGCCGAGACCGGCGTCGGCGCGGCCATCGCGTGCGGCAGCCAGAAATGGAACGGGAACTGGGCCGACTTCGTGAAGCAGCCGGCGAGGATCAGCAGCAGCGCGGGCAGATACTGCGGCGAAGCACGGATCGCGGCGCCGCGCTGCAGGATCAGCGTGAGGTCGTAGGATCCCGCGATATCGCCGAGGATCAACATCCCGGCGATCAAGGCGAGGCCGCCGGCGACGGTCACGGTCAGCGCCATCCGTGCGCCCTGCCGGGCTTCCGGCTGGTGCCGCCAGTAACCGATCAGCAGGAAGGACGCGAGGCTCGTCAGCTCCCAGAAGACGAGCAGCAGCAGGACGTTGTCCGACAGCACGATGCCGAGCATCGCGCCCTGGAACAGCAGCAGCAGCGCGTGGAAGCGCCCGCCCGCATCGCGCGCCGGCAGGTAGGAGCGCGCATAGACGATCACCAGCAGGCCGATGGCGAGGATCAGCAGCGCGAAGAGGAAGCCGAGCCCGTCGAGGAAAAGATGGGCGTTGAGGCCGAGACGCGGCAGCCACGGCTGGCCGGCGTACACGACGTCGCCGCCGAACACCTGCGGCGCGAGCGACAGCAGCAAGCCGAGCGCGAGCGCGCTGACGCCGAACGCCGCGAGCGCCGCCGCATCACGACCGGTGCGCGCGAACAGCGCCGGCAGGACCGCGCCGGCGAACGGCAGGATGACGATCAGCGCGAGCGGCATGATCCGCGCACGTCGGAAATCCGGGGCGTCGCGCGACCGGCGGGATCGGGGGAACCGACGTCGGCGGACCGCCGATCGTCCGGCGGAAGACCGGCGGCGTCGTGACGCATCGCGGGCGGAGCGCCCGTCACGTCTACAGCAACTGGAATGCGAGGACCGCGACCAGCGTCGCCGGCAGCGCCGTCACGAACAAGCCCAGCGGATTGATCGCTTCGTCGTCGAAGTGGCCGCGCAGGATCGCGAAGCCGGCCGGGTTGGGTGCGTTCGCGATCACCGTCAGGCCCCCGCCGGTCACCGCCCCGGCGACGAGCGAATACTTGAATGCGGCATCCGTCCCCTCGACGAGCGAGCCGAGGTAGGTGAGTGCCGCGTTGTCGGTGATCGCCGTCAGCGCGGTCGCGCCGAAATAGAGCGCCGTCGAGTCCATGCCCGCGAGCACGTCCTGCAGCCACCACTGCTGGAGCGCGCCGAGCGTCACGAGCCCGGCGAGGAAGAAGCCGACCAGCAGACCTTCGCGCAGCATCAGGCGGTCGTGATAGTGCCGGTAGCCTTCGGCGACGCCGAGAAAGAGCAGGAACAGGCCGACGAACACGATCGGGTGATGGGCGAAGAAGACGATCCCGGCGAGAAACGCGACGTGCGCGATGATCAGCATCCACGGCACCGTGCGGTCGCTCGTGTGTGCATCGACCTGCAGCGCCTTGAGCTCCTTAGCGAACAGGAAGGTCACGATGCCCGCGTTGACGAACACGGCGATCGCCGCCTTCCAGCCGAAGTGACCGAGCATGTACCACGTGTCCCAGTTCCACTTCGCCGCGACCATCAGCACCGGCGGCGCGGCGAAATGGGTCAGCGTGCCGCCGATCGACACATTGACGAACAGCGCGCCGAGCGTGACGTACTTGAGCTTGTGCGAGATCCCCTTCGCGTAGAAATTGTCGCGCAGCATCAGCGCCGCGAGCGTCATCGCCGCCGGCTCGGTGATGAAGGAGCCGACCAGCGGCAGCACCGACAGGCAGACGAAGTAGAACGCGACGCTGTCGTTCAGCGGCATGTAACGGGCCAGCGCGCGCGCACTGACTCGCGCGAGGTCGAGGATCGGACGACTCGCCGCGACGACCATGATCACGAAGACGAACGCCGGCTCGGTGAAGTTCAGGCTTTCGAGATATGCCGTCGGCGCGTCGACGCCGCCGGCGACGGCGAGGAAAATCAGCAGCACGAAGGCCCAGAACCCGAACACGACCTCGACCTCCCCGAGCAGGTGCCAGATCCCCGCGTGATTCGGCTGCAGATGCGCGAGGTGCTCGAAGTATTTGGTCAGGAAGGTATGCGCGACGGCAACGGCGAACAGGCCGGTGCCGACGACTTCGATCAAGCTCGGGTTCATCGGGATCCTTGCCGCGGGAAAGAGAGGAAGTGGCGGATTATAGGGGCTAAGAAGAAGAGGCGTCCCGGCGCCCGCCCATCGGGCTTCGTTCCGCTCGTCGCGCGGCCATTTCATTAGGCGCAATCAGGTTCCACGGTTAAACTGCGCAACTTCCAAAAAGCCTGCCGCTGCCGCGTGACCGCTCCAACCGAAACGAAGAACCCGATCCAGGTCGTCGAGCGAATGATGAAACTGCTCGACGTCCTCGCGCACCACCCCGATCCCGCGCCGCTGAAACAGATCGCACAGGAGACGGGCCTGCATCCGTCGACCGCGCATCGCATCCTCGGCGCGATGGCGCAGAGCGGATTCGTCGAGCGCGGCGAAGGCGGCACCTATCGCCTCGGGATCCGCCTGCTCGAACTCGGCAGCCTCGTGAAGTCGCGCATTTCGCTGCGCGAGACCGCGATGCCGGCGATGCTTAAGCTGCACGCGGCGACCGGCGAGAGCGTCAACCTCGGCATCCGCGACGGCGACGAGATCGTCTATGTCGACCGCACGTCGAGCGGACGCTCGGCGGTCCGGGTCGTGCATATCGTCGGCGCCCGCGCGCCGCTGCATACGACCGCCACCGGCAAACTCTTTCTCGTCGAGGAAGGGCTCGAACGGGTGCGCGATTACGCGCGCCGCACCGGACTGCCGGCGTCGACGCCGAACTCGATCAACGATCTCGGCGCGCTCGAAAAGGAACTGGACAAGGTCCGCCGTCACGGCGTCGCGTTCGACCTCGACGAAGTCGAGACCGGCGTGCGCTGCGTCGCCGCCGGCGTCCGCGACGACTCGGGCGAACTCATCGCGGGACTGTCGCTGTCGACACCGTCCGAACGCTTCGACACGAGCCGCGCGCCGCTCGTGCGCGACGCGGCCGACGAAATCTCGCGCGCCCTCGGCTACGTGGGAAGGCACGGCGCGCGCTGAAGCGCGCGGGGCTGAGGCTGGGCGATCAGCTGCTGCCGTCCGGTCCGGCCGCGACGCGCTGGGTCGCCGCCGCCTCCATCCATTTCTTCACGCGGACCGCGTCGGCGGTGCGCGTGAAGCGGCCGTCCGAATCCATCAGCACGATGATCACCGGCTGCTTGTTGACCCAGGCCTGCATCACGAGACAGCGCCCCGCTTCCCGGATATAGCCGGTCTTCGACAAGCCGATTTCCCACTCGGGACTGCGCACCAGCGAATTCGTGTTGCCGAAGCGCTGCACGCGTCGGCCGATCTGGACGTGCTCCTCCGACGTCGTCGAGAACTGCCGGATCAGCGGATACGTCGACGCAGCCGACACCATGCGTGCAAGGTCGCGCGGGCTGGAGACGTTCATCGGGTTCAGCCCGGTACTGTCGCTGAAACGCGTATCGACGAGGCCGATCATCCGCGCCTTGATGTTCATCGCGTGGACGAACGCGTCGATGCCGCCCGGATAGCTGCGGCCGAGCGCCGAGGCCGCGCGGTTTTCCGATGACATCAACGCCAGATGCAGCAATTGCTCGCGCGTCAGGCGCGTGCCGAGCGCGAGGCGCGAGCCGGTCCCCTTGAGCGTATCGAGGTCTTCCTCGCTGATCACGACTTCTTCGGACAGGCTCTGGCCGCCGTCGAGGACGACCATCGCCGTCATCAGCTTCGTGATCGACGCGATCGGCAGGACCGCGTCGCTTTTCTTTTCGAGCAGAACCTCGCCGGTATTCTGGTTCTGGATCAGGAACGCGGACGAACGCAGCAGCGGCAAACCGAGATGGTCCACTTCGGGCCGGGCCGCGACCTGCGCGGCCGGTGCCAGCGAACGTCGCGCCGACACCTTTCTCGACCCCGCCTTGGCCGCCCGCTTGCGGACGGTGTACCGAGTCGATGCCTTCTTCGTTTTCGAGGCCTTCGAGACTTTCGTCGAGGTCGCCCCGGCGGCAGCGCCCGCGGGCTCGGCAAGGCCGAACTGCAGGACCGCGCAGCTCAGCACGGCGATTACGAGATGATGGAATTTCATGGCGGGGCGGCCTGGAATGCGACAGGGAGCGACGCTTCTATTTTTAATCAAATTAGGCGGATATCAAGTTTTTTTGAAGTGCTTTCAAAAAAACTTTCGAGACATTGTTACATAACCCCGGCGTCGCAGATTGCGTTAAAGCAGGCCACGGAAAAATTTTCGTTCAGATCCTCAGGAACGCTTCCACTTCGGCCCGCCGCGCGAACGCGTCCTCGTAGCCGAGTTGCATCAACGCGTGCGTGAATTCCGGCTCGAACAGCAGGTAGGACAGCAGCGCCGATCCCTCGCGCCGCATCGCACCGACACCGCGCAGCAGGGTTTTCAGCGGCCCGGGCAGCGCGTTGCGGTGACGCCCCGCGATCGCATCGAGCCGTTGCGACGGCGAGATCACGAGGGTTTCGATCGGTCGCAGCACGATGCCGGCCGCGTCCCGCTCGGCCGCGTCGAACGCGTTCAAGGTCGAGTTGATCCGCTGCATCCGCTCGAGGTCTACGACGAGGCCGTCGAGGAAAATGCTCGACAGCGCGTGGCCGGCGATTTGCGCGAGCGGCGGATAGCCGTCGGCGCGCTGGCGCCCCTCCTCGGCCAGCCGCCCCGAGCCGATCACGAGGATGCGGGTCGCACCCATGTGGATGGCCGGGCTGATCGGCGCGAGCTGGCGCATCGAGCCGTCGCCGAAATACTCGCGGTTGATCCTCACCGCCGGAAACAGGAACGGTATCGCGCTCGACGCCATCAGGTGCTCGACGCCCAGCGTCGTCGGCGTTCCGACGCGCTGCGCCCGGCGCCACGGCTGCACTTCCGGAACGCCTTCATAGAACGCGAGGTTTTCCCCCGACGAATAGCCCGACGCGGACACGCTGACCGCGTGCAGGTGCCCCGCGTCGATCGACTGCCGGATGCAGGAAAAATCGAGCACGCGCACGAGGAGTTCGCGCAGCGGCGTGTTGTCGAGGAGCGAGCGCGGCGTCTGCCGCACGGCCCAGCCGAACAACAGCGCGCTGCTCCAGCGCAGCCCGGTCTTGAGCAGCGTCGGCGCGTCGGAGCGGTACACCTGGTCGACGTGAAAATGCCGCCAGATCCACGCGAGCTTACGCACGGCGGCGTTGAAGTCGGACGAGAAAACCGCGAGCGCCGCGGCGTTGATGCCGCCGGCCGACGTTCCGCAGAGAATCGGGAAGGGATTGCCGCGTCTTCGACCCCGGATGTCGCGGATCGCGGCGAGCACGCCGACCTGGTACGCGGCGCGCGCGCCGCCCCCGGTCAGAACGAGTGCCGCCTTGTCATCCGCCATGCAGATCCCGGTCGCTTGCAGGTATGCCCGGGATCATGCCACGGCCGTGCGCGGCCCCGGAAGGCCGGCACGCCCGTGTCGTACGACGCGCCGCGTCAGGCCGGGTTCTGCAATGCCTCGACCGCGGTCAGCGCGGTCATGTTGACGATCCGGCGCACCGTCGCCGACGGCGTCAGGATATGCACCGGCTTCGCCGCGCCGAGCAGGATCGGCCCGATCGTCATGCCTTCGCCGGCCGCGGTCTTGAGCAGGTTGAACGCGATGTTCGCGGCGTCGAGCGTCGGGAAGATCAGCAGGTTCGCCTGTTCGCGCATGCGCGCGTTCGGGAAGATCCGCAGGCGCAACTCCGCGTCGAGCGCCGCGTCGCCGTGCATCTCGCCCTCGACCTCGATCTCGGGATGGCGCTCGTGCAGCAGCTGCAGCGCGGCGCGCATCTTCTCGGAGGTCGGCGAGTCGGCCGAGCCGAACGATGAATGCGACAGCAGCGCGACTTTCGGCGTCAGGCCGAAGCGCGACATCTCCTCGCTCGCGAGCAGCGTCATCTCGACGATCTGCTCGGGCGTCGGGTCGTAGTTCACGTAGGTGTCGGCGAGGAACAGCGTGCGCCCGGGCAGGCTCACGACGTTGATCGCATAGCAGTTCTCGACGCCCGGTTTGCGGCCGATGATCTTCTCGATGAACTCGAGGTGCAGCCGGTGCATTCCGTAGGTGCCGCAGATCAGCCCGTCGCCGTAGCCGTGCTTGAGCATCAGCGAGCCGATCAGCGTCGTGCGCCGGCGCACTTCCTTCTTCGCGTAGTCGACCGAGACGCCGTGCCGCTCCATCAGCCGGTGGTAATCCATCCACAGCTCCTTGAAGCGCGGATCGGAGTCGGGATTGACGAGCACGAAGTCGCGCTCGGCGCGGATGCGCAGGCCGAAGCGCTCGATGTTCGTCGCAATGACGTCGGGTCGGCCGATCAGGATCGGGCTCGCGAGACCTTCGTCGACGACCGTCTGCACCGCGCGCAGCACGCGCTCGGACTCGCCTTCGGCGAAGATGATGCGCTGGCCCGTGCCGCGCGCGGCGGCGAACACCGGCTTCATGATCAGGCCCGAGTGCCAGACGAAGTTGTTGAGCTGGCCGCGGTACGCGTCCCAGTCCGTGATGGGGCGCGTCGCGACCCCCGACGCCATGCCGGCGACCGCGACCGCGGGCGCGATCTTGACGATCAGGCGCGGGTCGAACGGGCGCGGGATGATGTAGTCGGGGCCGAAGCCGGAGACCTTCTCGCCGTAGGCGGCGGCGACGATGTCGCTCTGCTCGGCGCGCGCGAGCTCGGCGATCGCGTGGACCGCGGCGAGCTGCATCTCGTCGGTGATCGTCGTCGCGCCCACGTCGAGCGCGCCGCGGAAGATGAACGGGAAGCACAGCACGTTGTTCACCTGGTTCGGATAGTCCGAACGCCCGGTCGCGATGATCGCGTCGTCGCGCACCGCGTGGACCTCTTCGGGCAGGATCTCGGGGATCGGGTTCGCGAGCGCGAGGATCAGCGGCTTGGCCGCCATCTTCGCGACCATCTCGCGCTTGACGACGCCGCCCGCCGACAGGCCGAGCAGCACGTCCGCGCCCTCGATGACCTCACTGAGCGTGCGCGCCGAAGTCGGCTTCGCGTAGCGCGCCTTGATCGGGTCCATCAGCACCGTGCGGCCCTCGTAGACGACGCCCTCGATGTCGGTGACCCAGATGTTCTCGACCGGAATCCCCAGCTTCTCGAGGAGCCGCAGGCACGCGAGCGCCGCCGCCCCGGCGCCGGAGGTCACGAGCTTGATCTTCTTCAGGTCCTTGCCGAGCAGATGCAGGCCGTTCAGCACCGCCGCGCCGACGACGATCGCGGTGCCGTGCTGGTCGTCGTGGAATACCGGGATCTTCATGCGCTCGCGCAGCTTCGACTCGATGTAGAAGCACTCGGGCGCCTTGATGTCCTCGAGGTTGATGCCGCCGAAGGTCGGCTCGAGCGCGGCGATCATGTCGATCAGCTTGTCCGGGTCGTGCTCGGCGATCTCGAGGTCGAACACGTCGATGCCGGCGAACTTCTTGAACAGCACCCCCTTGCCTTCCATCACCGGCTTCGCGGCGAGCGGGCCGATGTTGCCCAAGCCCAGCACCGCGGTGCCGTTCGTGACGACGCCGATCAGGTTGCTGCGCGCGGTCAGGGTCGCGGCCTCGGCCGGATCCTCGACGATCGCGTCGCACGCGGCGGCGACCCCGGGCGAGTAGGCGAGCGACAGGTCGCGCTGGTTGGACAGCACCTTCGTCGGCATCACCGAGATCTTGCCGGGCTGCGGATGGCGGTGGTAGTCGAGGGCGGCGGAGCGTATCAGTTCATCCATGGCGGTCTCTTCGTTCGAGTTGTGGGGCGCGGCGAGTACGACTTCGGGCGCGATGCGCGAAAGCGGGCCCGGCACGAGTACCGAAAGAAAAGCTTTCAACGCCATTCCGGGCCAATGC
Organism: Aromatoleum sp.; assembly: GCF_036675785.1. Classification (NCBI taxonomy): domain Bacteria; kingdom Pseudomonadati; phylum Pseudomonadota; class Betaproteobacteria; order Rhodocyclales; family Rhodocyclaceae; genus Aromatoleum; species Aromatoleum sp. The sequence goes on along the minus strand of NZ_JAKFEF010000007.1, from coordinate 8,000 downwards.
GCTGCCGTGGCATAATATTAGGCTTTCGCCGACTGCGGTTAACCCTAGTAGTTTCCGCAGCCGCGACAGCAAGGCGGATGCCTTGCACCCGCCGGCCAACAGGCCAGAGGCACGACCGACGGGACCGGTTTCGCACGTGCAATCTGGAGAATATCCCACCATGAATCAACGCTTCGCCGAGGCCGCCCTGGCCGCTGCTCCCACCTACGTCCGTCATGAAGGCCTCAAGAAGTGGGTCGCCGGCATCGCCGCACTCACGCAGCCCGAGCGGGTCGTGTGGTGCGACGGCTCGCAGGACGAGTACGACCGGCTGTGCGCCGAAATGGTCCAGGCCGGCATGCTGGTCAAGCTGAACCCGGAAAAGCGCAAGAATTCCTACCTCGCATGCTCCGACCCGTCGGACGTCGCGCGCGTCGAAGACCGCACGTACATCTGCTCGAAGGACAAGGCCGACGCCGGTCCGACGAACAACTGGGAAGACCCGGCGAAGATGCGCGACACGCTGAACGGCCTGTTCGCCGGCAGCATGCGCGGCCGCACGATGTACGTGATCCCGTTCTCGATGGGTCCGCTCGGCTCGCCGATCGCGCACATCGGCGTCGAGATCTCCGACAGCCCGTATGTCGTCGTCAACATGCGGACGATGACCCGCATGGGCAGCGCGGTGTATGACGTGCTCGGCGCCGACGGTGAGTTCGTGCCGTGCGTGCATTCGGTCGGCGCGCCGCTCGAGCCGGGCCAGGAGGACTCGCGCTGGCCGTGCAACCCCGACACGAAGTACATCGTGCATTTCCCCGAGACGCGCGAAATCTGGTCGTACGGCTCGGGCTACGGCGGCAACGCGCTGCTCGGCAAGAAGTGCTTCGCGCTGCGCATCGCCTCGACGATGGCGCGCGACGAAGGCTGGCTCGCCGAACACATGCTGATCCTCGGCGTCGAGTCGCCCGAAGGCGAGAAGACCTACGTCGCCGCGGCGTTCCCGTCGGCCTGCGGCAAGACGAACTTCGCGATGCTGATCCCGCCGAAGAGCTTCAACGGCTGGAAGATCACGACGATCGGCGACGACATCGCGTGGATCAAGCCGGGCAAGGACGGCAAGTTCTACGCGATCAACCCCGAAGCCGGCTTCTTCGGCGTCGCGCCGGGCACGTCCGAAAAGACGAACTACAACGCGATGGCGACGCTGAAGGAAAACATCATCTTCACGAACGTCGCGCTGACCGACGACGGCGACGTGTGGTGGGAAGGCATGAGCAAGGAAGCCCCGGCCCATCTGATCGACTGGCAGGGCAAGGAGTGGACGCCGGAAATCGCGAAGGAAACCGGCCGCAAGGCGGCGCACCCGAACTCGCGCTTCACCGCGCCGGCGTCGCAGTGCCCGTCGGTCGATCCGCAGTGGGAAGATCCGGCCGGGGTGCCGATCTCGGCGTTCATCTTCGGCGGCCGGCGCGCGACGACCGTGCCGCTCGTCTATGAAGCGTTCAACTGGAACTTCGGCGTCTACATGGCCGCGACGCTCGGTTCGGAGACGACCGCGGCCGCGTTCGGCGCGCAGGGCGTCGTGCGCCGCGACCCGTTCGCGATGCTGCCGTTCTGCGGCTACCACATGGGCGACTACTTCAACCACTGGCTGAAGATGGGCCACGTGGTCGAGGACACGCCGCGGATCTTCTGCGTGAACTGGTTCCGGATGAACGAGCGCGGCGAATTCATGTGGCCGGGCTTCGGCGAGAACATGCGCGTGCTGAAGTGGATCGTCGACCGCGTGCGCGGCCGCGTCGGCGGCAAGGAAACCGGCCTCGGCTGGATGCCGAAGTTCGAGGACATCGACTGGAGCGGCGCCGACGTCACGCGCGAGCAGTTCGACGCGCTGACGAGCGTCGACGCGCAAGCGTGGAAGAAGGAACTCGCGCTGCACAAGGAATGGTTCGACAAGCTGCAGGATCGCCTGCCGCGCGAGCTCGTGCTGAAGCGGGAACTGTTCGAACTGACGCTCGCCGTCTGAGGTCCGACCCGCTGCCGGGCGCTCGTCCGGCAGCCCGATCGAAAGCCGAAAGCGCCGACCCGTCGGCGCTTTTTCATTTTTGGCCTCACCCGCCCTTCGCGCGCCGTTCATCCGGACGTTGCCAGTGGAAGGAAACCCGATGACCTCGCACTTCGCCCGACGCCTCGCCGACATCCAGCCCTTTCACGTGATGGAGCTGCTGCGCCGCGCGCGCGAACTCGAGGCGCAAGGGCACGACATCATCCACATGGAGGTCGGCGAGCCGGACTTTCCGACCCCGCCGCCGATGATCGAGGCCGCAACCCGCTTTCTCGCGAGCGGCGACGTGCGTTACACCGCGGCGCTCGGCCTGCCGCGCCTGCGCGACGCGATCGCCCGCTTCTACCACGACCGTCTCAAAGCCGATGTGCCGCCCGAACGCATCGTCGTCACGCCGGGCGCGTCGGGCGCGCTGATTCTCGCGCTCGCGGCGACGACCGACCCGGGCGACGAATGGCTGCTACCCGATCCCGGCTATCCGTCGAACCGCCACATCGTACGCAGCTTCGAAGGCGTCGCCCGCGCGCTGCCGGTCGACCGAGCGACGCGCTTCCAGCCCACCCCCGTGCAGCTCGCCGCGGCCTGGTCGCCGCGCACGCGCGGCATCGTCGTCGCGAGCCCGTCGAACCCGACCGGCACCCTGCTCGACCCGTCCGAACTCGTCGCGCTGCGCGACACGGTGCGCGCGCGCGCGGGCACGCTGATCGTCGACGAAATCTATCAGGGGCTCACCTACGGCGTCGACTCGGCCACCGTGCTGCAGTCGGCCGACGACGTCTTCGTCGTGAACAGCTTCTCGAAGTATTTCGGCATGACCGGCTGGCGGCTCGGATGGCTCGTCGTGCCGGCCGGCTACGAGCGCGAAATCGAGAAGCTCGCGCAGCACTTCTTCATCTCGGCATCGACACCCGCCCAGCACGCGGCGCTCGCCGCGTTCGCGCCGGCGACGATCGAGCTTCTCGAAGCCCGCCGCAAGGAATTCGCGGTGCGCCGCGACACGCTGCTGCCGGCCCTGCGCGAACTCGGCTTCGTCGTCGCGGCCGAGCCGCAGGGCGCGTTCTACATCTACGCCGACGTGTCGCGCCTCGCCGACGACAGCGCCGCCCTCGCCCATCGCCTGATCGAGGAGGCCGGCGTCGCCGCGACCCCCGGCTTGGACTTCGGCGATCACGAGTCGCGCCGGCACCTCAGGATCGCCTATACGACGCGCGCCGAGCGGCTGCTCGAAGCCGCCGAACGGATCGAAGGGCTCCGCCTGTCGCGCTGAGCGCGCGGGCGCCGCGCAGCCCGTACACAAAAACCGGCCGCCTCGCGGCGGCCCGGCTGCGAAAACGCCGATCAGGCGTCGGTCGCGCTCGGCAGGTCGCGGCCCGCCGCAGTGAGCAGCCGGCGTTTCATCGCCAACACCTTGTTCGCGTAGCGCGCCTGCGGATCGCTGCGCGCGCCGCCGTAGTACTGCAGCGCCGCCTGCAGGCTGCCGAAGCGGCGCAGGCCTTCGGCGAGCACCTGCGTGCCGACGCGCACGTTGATCTGCGGGTCGAACAGCGGATTTCTCCCGCGCACGTCCCCGATCTTGTCCATGTGGTAGCGCGGAATCACCTGCATCAGCCCTTGCGCGCCCATGCTGCTGACGGCGACCGGATTGAAGCTCGACTCGATCGCCATCATCGCGACGATCAGCAGCGGATCGATCCCGGAACTGCGGCCATGATGCTCGGCGGCGGCGAGCACCGGGTCGAGCATCTTCGTCGGCACGTTGTAGCGCCCCGCGACGTAGTCGCGCACGCGCCGCATTTCGGACGAGAGTACTTCCTCGACGATCGCGGTGCGCCGGACGGGCTCCTGCACGACCGGGACCGCCACCGCGGCGACGGCTTCGCTCGTCGCGCCGCTTTCGGTCACCCCGAGGTCCGCAAACGCGACTGGTTCATGTTCTAGATAGCCGGTACCCAGCCATCCCGCTACGAGCATGCCCGCCACCACCATCGACGCCTGGGCAAAATGAGTGACGACGTCGGACGTGGTTCGCTTCCGCCGATCACGAGTTGCGTTGACCATGGTTCCTCCGTGCTGTGATCGGACACATCGATCTCCCGCAGCGCCAAAAAACGGCGTGACGGTGCCCTTGGTCGTGCTTGGGCTGGGAACCGGCGCGGCAGGAATGCCGACACCGGATATCGACGTACTCGGTCTTCAGTGGTCGTTGAGGCAAGCCGACGCAACTTGACGACGTGCCCCCGCGGTGCGCGCGGCCATGCTGTTCTGCGCCGTCCTCCCTGTGGAAAGACTCGGCGCCGCACCTTATCAATTCAATCGAATCAAGACGTTGCTGCTAGCTATTGCGACGCAGCAACGCCTGCAATGTATTTAGAGGAACCTGCCCTGTCAACGCGCGCAGGGCAAGCTCGGGTCCTGCCGGGGGGGAATTCGCGCCGCAACGCGTTGGCCGGCGCGGATTTGGCCTTTTGTGAGGAAATGTAGATTCCAACGCCAAAGGAGGGTTTTCGGGCTTGACGCGGCGTGATTTCCGCGAGCGAACTAACCCATCCAGGGTATCGCGGCACACCGCAGCAATACTTTCCCGGTCCATGCGGCCCCCGTCCGGGGCGGCCGGAAGCGCGGGGGTCCTTACCGCTCCCGCAGCCAGTTTTCCGCAAATCGCTGCGCAGGTCCGATGAACGCAAAAAAATCCGTCTCGAAGCCCGCGTAATCGCCGACCAGCTCGGCGCCGCTGCCCCGCAGGAGGTTTTCCCGGCGCAACCGCAAGCCGATGCGGTCGAGCGCGAGCGCGGTGCTCTCGGCCGAGCGGTACGAAGCGAGCCAGTCGGCGTCGCGCATCCGCGGCAGGATTTCGAGCAGCCGGGGCGGCAGCAGCGCGGCGTTCACGTCCATCAGCCGATACATCCGCGACGTGAAGGCATCGAGCGGCTCGGCACGGAAGCGGCTCCAGTGCAGCGCGAGAAAATGGTCGTAGACCATGTCGACGATCACCCCGGCGACGCGGCGGCGCGGCGGGGATACGCGCGCGCGGCTGCGCGCGAAAGCCGCTTCGGTTTCGGCGAACACGTCGATCAGGCGGTGCAGTTTCACCCCTGCCGCGACCTCGGCCGGCAGCCCTGCGGGCAACGGCCCCTTCACGAAATCGCCGATCAGCCCGCCGAGCTGGTCGGCAGGCGAATCGCCGGCGAGAAAGGCATGCGCGAGAAAGTTCATCGGAGAGGGGCGGGTCGAAAGCTTGCAGGACAGACGGCAGCGGGCCGCGGGAGTTTCAGAGCGTCGTCCCGCGCCGTCGCCGCCGCATCCTCATCGCCCGCGCTCCTGTGCAATCCGCGCGACTTCGGCATGGCGGAAACAGCCGACCGGGTGATCATTGACCATGCCGACCGCCTGCATGAACGCATAGCAGATCGTGCTGCCGACGAATTTGAACCCCCGCGAACGCAGTGCCTTGCTCATCGCGTCGGATGTCGGCGTCGAAACCGGCACGTCTGCGAGCGATGCGAACGCGTTCGCGAGCTGGCGCCCGCCCGTGAAGCCCCACAACCACGCGACCGGGTCGATGCCGGCCTCGCGCAGCGCAAGCCACGCGCGGGCGTTGCCGATCGCGGCGTCGACCTTCGCGCGGTTGCGGATGATGCCCGCGTCCGTGAGAAGTTCGGCCTTCTTCGCGTCGTCGTAGCGCGCAATGCGTGCCGGATCGAAGCCGTCGAAGACTTCGCGGTAGCGCGCGCGCTTCTTTAGCACCGTGATCCACGACAGCCCCGCCTGTGCGCCTTCGAGCAGCAGATATTCGAAGAGCGTCCGCTCCTCATCGACCGGCACGCCCCACTCGGTGTCGTGATAGGTGCGATAGAGCGGGTCGGAGCCGGCCCACGCGCAGCGCCGCGACGGACCGCCGCCGGTATCCAGGAGGGTGTCTTCGAGCAAAGCGCGTCCAGATCGGGACGGGACAGGCGGGAGTTTATCCCCAACACGGCCGGGCATTCTCCCGCGTCCGCCGGCGGGACCCGGGCGAGGCACTGCCGCCCCCACGTCCCGCCGCACGATCAGCGGCTCGCCGCGCTGGCCTCGGCCTGTGCTTCCCGCACGGACTGCATCAGCGCCGCGCCCGGCTCGTCTGCCGGTCCTTGCCAGCGGTCGAAATGCAACAGCTCTTCGAGCGGCCGCCGCGCAATCCAGCCGGCGGATTCGAGCTCCGGCTTGCGGTAGAAATGGCTCACGTAGCCGATGCACAGATACGCGATCGGCACGATGTTGCGCGGGATGCCGAGCGCTTCCCGCAGCGCGTCCTGATGGAAGATGCTGACCCAGCCGACGCCCAGGCCTTCAGCGCGCGCGGCGAGCCACAGGTTCTGCACCGCGCAGACGCTGCTGTAGACGTCCATCGTCTTGATATGCGTGCGCCCGACGACGACCGGCCCGTTGCGGTCGCGATCGCAGGTGATGCAGAGGTTGACCGGGGCTTCGAGGATGCCTTCGAGCTTCAGGCTGCGATAGGTGTCGCGCTTGTCGCCTTCGAACATCAGCGCCGCTTCCGCGTGCGCGGTGCGGAAAGCGTCATGCACCCGCCCCTTGACCTCGGGCGAGCGCACGACGATGAAGTCCCACGGCTGCATGAAGCCGACCGACGGCGCGTGGTGCGCGGCGCTGAGCACGCGCGCGAGCATGTCGTCGGGAATCGGCTGCGGCATGAATTGTCCGCGGACGTCGCGGCGCGTATAGATCGCGCGGTAGACGGCCGCCTTCTCGTCGTCGCTGAACGAGGGCCGGTGCTGCGTGTCCTGCGTGGAGCTGCTCATGGATAGTCCCCTTGTGATAGAGCAGTCGGGCGCCGCGGTCCAGGCGGCTGCCAATTGGTCTCGAGGCCGGTCTTCCGACTGAGGCTCGACTCGTCCGGGCGCCTTCCCGGCTTTCGCCAGTGGCTGACGCCTGCCCGGACGATCCTCATCACGGCGCTGGGCACGCGGCGGAATCGCACCGCCTTCCCGATTCTCCCGCGCGGGCGCGGGCACCTCGAAACGGTTGAAATGCTGGTCAACTTCCTTGTTCTTCCTGGTTCTTCCTGGTTCGCGTTCCGCGTGCGCCATCCGCTTCGACTTCCCTCGCGACTTGGTCTTCTCCTTCCGGGAAATCCCCGTCGCCGCATGCCCGTCATCACGCGCCGAACAAGCCGCGGCCGCGACCCGCTCCACGTCGAGCCGTCATGCCTTTGGCTCCGCCCGCGGATGCACCGCGGTGCAGCCGACATGCGGCGCGTGCTGCGGCTGCTCGACCGCCTCCGGCGCAAACCACGCGAGCCGCGGGTAGAGGCCGACGACGTCGCCGACGATCGTCAGCGCCGGCGGCCGGATGTCGGCGTCGCGCACGATGTCGGCGAGCGTCGCGAGTGTGCCGGTCGCGACGCGCTGCGCCTGCGTCGTGCCGCGCTCGACGACGCCGGCCGGCGTCGTCGCCGGCAGGCCGTGCGCGATCAGTTGCCGGCAGATCTCCGCGAGCCGCGAAATGCCCATGTAGACGACGAGCGTCTGCCCGGGCCGCGCGAGCATCGGCCAGTCGAGATCGAGCGCGCTGTCCTTCAGAAAGCCGGTCGTGAAGATCACCGATCGCGCGTGGTCGCGATGCGTCAGCGGAATGCCCGCGTACGCGGCGATCCCGGCCGCGGCGGTGACGCCGGGAACGACCTCGACGGTGACGCCCGCCGCGACGAGTACCTCCATCTCCTCGCCGCCGCGGCCGAAGATGAACGGGTCGCCGCCCTTGAGCCGCACGACGCGCTTGCCCGCCCGCGCGAGGCGCACGAGCAGGCGGTTGATCTCGTCCTGCGGCAGCGTGTGGTCCGACGCCTTCTTACCGACGTAATGCCGCTCGGCCGACGGCGGTGCGAGGTCGACGATCACCGGACTGACGAGGTTGTCGAAGACGACCGCGTCCGCGCCGGCGATCAGGCGCGCACCGC
>NZ_JAKFEF010000075.1:0-40400 GCF_036675785.1 Aromatoleum sp. | reverse complement strand
TCCCGAACAGGACCGTGAAACAAGACCGCGCCGATGATAGTGCCCAGCCGGGTGTGAAAGTAGGTCATCGTCAGACTACCCAATCCAAAAAGCCGCTTCTCGAAAATCGAGAAGCGGCTTTTTTTTTATGTTTACGATTTGATTCAGATTGGAAGAGAAGGCTCGAGGCGTCGCGAGGTATGCTAACGAATGATTGAAATTTACGCGGAAGTGCTTCCATGGCAAATGCCATATCACTGAAAGAAGCCGAAATTAATAGGGAGTTGAAGTTTTATGAGCGAAGCGGGACGTAATTTCTCCGAGTGTTATGGGTATAAGTTCGAGGATCTTCACGTAGGCATGTCCACGTCACTCGGTCATACCGTAACGGACGCGGATATTCTCATGTTTGCCGGCATCTCCGGCGACACAAACCCGGTCCATCTTGACGACGAATTCGCACAATCGACGATGTTCGGCGCGCGAATCGCCCACGGCATGCTGTCGGCGAGTTTTATTTCGGCTGTGTTTGGTACGAAGCTGCCGGGGCCGGGTTGTATCTATCTGGCGCAGTCGCTCAAGTTCAAGGCGCCCGTCAAGGTAGGGGACACCGTCGTGGCCCGCGTAACGGTTCTAGAACTGATACCGGAAAAGCGGCGCGTTCTGTTCGATACCGTGTGTACCGTCGCAGGGAAGCCGGTGCTCGAAGGTCAGGCCGAGCTTCTTGTGCCGGCACGGAGATAAGGGATAGCCTGCAGGAGAGGAGGCCGTTGCGGACGTTTTGGACGAAGCGGCCTTTCGGGACACCTTTAACCGTTGCTGCGCTTATCGCGCTCTATCAGCGCGTACGCAGAATGGTTGTGAATCGATTCGAAATTTTCGGATTCGACGGTGTATCGGTCGATACGAGACTCGGCGTCGAGGAGGCCCGCGACGTCGCGGACCATGTCTTCGACGAATTTGGGGTTGTCGTAGGCGCGTTCGGTCACATATTTTTCGTCGGGTCGCTTCAGCAGCCCGTAGAGCTGACAAGAGGCTTGATTCTCGACGAGTTCGATAATCTCTTCGATCCAGACAAACGCGTTTGTCTGCGCGGTTACGGTGACGTGTGAACGTTGATTGTGGGCTCCGTAGTCCGAGATCTTTTTCGAGCAGGGGCAAAGGCTTGTAACCGGTACAACGACCTTCATCGTGAGCTCGCAGACGCCGCCTTCGAGAATCTGTGCCGCGAACATCACTTCGTAATCCATCAGGCTCTGAACGCCCGATACGGGCGCCGATTTGTTGATGAAATACGGGAAGGTCAGTTCGATATAGCCGGTTTCCGCTTCGAGGCGCCTCACCATCTCCCGCAGCATCGGCTCGACGGATTCGACTGAGATCTCGCGCTCATTGCTGTTGATGATCTCGATGAAACGCGACATGTGAGTCCCCTTGAAATTGTGAGGGAGACCCACGTACATGTTGAATAGCGCGACCGTGTGCTGGACGCCACCGCACTTGTCGCTTACTCGAACCGGATGTCGAATCGACTTGACCCCGACTTTGTCGATCGCCAATTGGCGGCTGTCGCTCGAATTCTGGACGTCGGGGATCGGGTGAGTCTGTTTGGATGTCATGGCGAGTTTCCCAGGGTTTCGCTTGCGCTGATCTTTTTGTTCCGCAAATCTTTCAACTGCGGATCGCTACGGCCTCTCGGATCGCGGCGGTAATGCCTTCTGCGTCGAGTCCGATCGATTCCAGTAGCTGCGCCTGGTCGCCGTGGTCGATGAAACGATCCGGGAGACCGAGGCGTAGCAGGCGCGGACGCTGGGGAAGTTCTTCGAGGACTCGCGCGACTTCCGATCCTGCTCCACCGATGATCGCATTTTCTTCGAGAGTAACGAGCAAGTCGTGGGTCGCAGCGAGTTCTGCGATCAAAGTCCGGTCGAGGGGCTTTGCATAACGCATGTTCGCCACCGTCGCATCGAGTTGGTCGGCCGCGCCGAGGGCATTCGGAAGGAGGCTGCCGAATGCCAGCAGGGCGATCCCTTTACCGCTGCGGCGGATCTCGCCTTTGCCGACCGGCAGAGCGGTCATCGTCGATTGCGGTGAAACTTGCATGCCGCCTCCGCGGGGATAGCGGACCAAGGCCGGGCCGTCGTGCACGTAAGCGGTGTAGAGCATCTGGCGACATTCATTCTCGTCCGCGGGCGTCATGACGACCAGGTTGGGAATGCAGAGCAGGAAGGAGAGATCGAATGCTCCGTGATGTGTTGCGCCGTCGGCGCCGACGAGGCCGGCTCGATCGAGTGCGAACATTACCGGCAGGTTCTGCAGCGCGATATCGTGGATCAATTGATCGTACGCACGCTGCAGGAAGGTAGAGTAAATCGCGACGACAGGCTTGAAGCCTTCGCAGGCGAGTCCGGCGGCGAAGGTCAGCGCGTGTTGTTCGGCGATTCCGACGTCGTGATAGCGATCGGGAAACTCTTGCGCGAACCGGACCATGCCTGAGCCTTCGCGCATCGCCGGCGTAATCCCGACGACTTTATCGTCCTGCCGCGCGATATCGCAAAGCCAGTCGCCGAAGACCTGAGTGTAGGTAAGCTTGCCCCCCGCCTTCCCCGCGTCGATGCCGGCCCGGTGATCGAACTTCGACACGCCGTGGTAAAGGATCGGGTCCGCCTCGGCGAGCTTGTAGCCCTGTCCCTTGCGCGTGATCACATGCAGAAACTGCGGTCCCTTGAGCTTGCGCAGATTCTGCAGCGTCGGGATCAGGGCGTCGAGGTCATGCCCGTCGATCGGACCGTAGTAGTGAAAACCGAATTCCTCGAACAGTGTCCCCGGCGTGATCAGTCCCTTCACATGTTCTTCGACTTTTCGCGCGAAATCGAGCATCGGCGGGGCGACACCGAGGACCTTTTCGCCAGCGCGCCGGGCTGCGTTGTAAGTTCGCCCCGACATCATGCGCGCGAGGATTCGTGTGAGCGCTCCGACAGGCGGAGAGATCGACATCTCGTTGTCGTTGAGAATCACGAGGAGATTGATATCGCGCGTGTCGCCCGCGTTGTTCAGTGCTTCGAAAGCCATGCCGGCCGACATCGCACCGTCGCCGATGACCGCGATCGCGCGCCGGCTCTCGCCGCGGTCGCGGGCTGCGACCGCCATGCCGAGCGCGGCGGAGATCGATGTCGAAGAGTGGGCCGTGCCGAAAGTGTCGTAGATGCTTTCGCAGCGCCGCGGAAAGCCGGAGATGCCGCCGAACTGGCGCAGGCGTGCCATTGCCTCTCGCCGGCCGGTGAGGACCTTGTGCCCGTAGGTCTGGTGTCCCACGTCCCAGACGATCCGGTCGTCGGGGGTGTCGAAGATGTAATGCAGGGCGATCGAAAGTTCGACCGTGCCGAGGTTCGACGACAAATGTCCGCCCGTGCGGGAAACGGACTCGATCAGGAACGCGCGCAATTCGGCGGCGAGCGCCGGAAGCTCTCCCCGCTCGAGTCGACGCAGGTCGGATGGGGAATCGATGCGATGCAGCAGGGAATACGAGGACATGTAAGGTTCCGGCGAAGTCGGAATTCAGAATCTTCGGTGAACGATGAACGTGGCAAGTTCGTCGAGTCTGTTTGCCCCGTCTCCCAGCGGCGTCAACGTGTTTCGCGCCTCGTCCAGCAGGGATTCGGCCAGCGCGCGCGCTTCGGTCAGGCCGAGCAGCGTGACGTAGGTCGGCTTGTTGTGATCGGCATCCTTGCCGGCGGTCTTGCCGAGCGTCGCGGTATCGGATTGCGCGTCGAGAATGTCGTCGACGACCTGGAAGAGCAGGCCAACCAGCTTGCCGTAGCGGTCCAGCCGTTCAATGGCGTCGGGGCCGAGGCTCGAGCCGCATCGAGCGCCAAGAGATACGGATGCGCGAATGAGGGCTCCGGTCTTGTGGATATGCATGAACTCGAGCTCTTCGCGCGTGAGCTGCTTGCCGACCGCCTCGAGGTCGATCGCCTGACCGCCTGCCATGCCGCGTGAACCGCTGGCGCGCGCGAGCCGAGCGAGCATGTCGAGTTGCACGGAAGGGGCGTCGGCCAGCGGCGCTTCGGAGATCACCTGAAAGGCAAGCGCCTGTAGTGCGTCACCGACGAGCAGTGCGGTCGCCTCGTCGAACTCCACGTGCACCGTCGGTTTTCCCCGCCGAAGGACATCGTTGTCCATGCACGGAAGGTCGTCGTGGACCAGCGAGTAGGCGTGAATCAGTTCGACGGCGCACGCGACACGGTCGAGCCGCGTCGCGGTCGCTCCGGCAAGTTCGCCGGCCGCGTGGACGAGTAAAGGCCGCACGCGCTTGCCGCCGCCGAGGACGGCGTAACGCATCGCTTCGTGAAGGCGTGTGGGAGCGACACTTGCCTCGGGTAGCACCGCGGCGAGTGCGAGTTCGGAACGCCGTTGGATGCTGTCCATCCAGGTAGCGAAATTCGTCAGGCTCATTCCGGGACCCTCTTGTCTTCGGCGGGAGTGATCGGGACGACGACGCCGTTTTCGAGTTGATGCACCCGTTGCTCGGCGGCCTGCAAGGTTTCCTGGCAGTGTTTCAGAAGGATCACGCCGCGCTGATACCGCTCCAGCGCCAGTTCGAGCGAGATCGTCCCGGTTTCCATTTCCTGCACGATCGTTTCGAGCTCCGTGATGGCCGACTCGAAGGATTTCGGCGCGTTTTGCGTCTTGGCCATGGCTCGAAGGCGGACGATAAAAGGGAGGAAAGTAACCGATCGCGCCAGTGGCGGTCAAACAACTTCTCGCATAGAATCATGCGCTCATTTTTTCCGAATTTCTTGGAATTCACGGGGGAGGTTCGGGATGTCCGACCTTGCATCCAAGGCGAAACTGGCATCGGCGGCTTCCCAATTGCCGGTCTCGATGTACTTCGATGAAAAGGTTTTCGAACTCGAAAAGCAGCTGCTATTGGGCCGGGGTGCGGGGTACGTCGGCCATGAGCTGATGGTTCCGGAAACCGGAAGCTACCGCTCTCTCGAGTGGCTCGATCACTCCAAGTTGCTGTTCCGCACCGACGAAGGCATTCACCGGCTGTCGAACGTCTGCCGGCATCGGCAGGCGATCATGCTGCAAGGGGCCGGCAAGGCCGAACGGATCGTGTGTCCGGTGCATCGCTGGACTTACGACCAGCAGGGGGTTCTCCTCGGCGCGCCGCATTTCCAAGAGAATCCGTGCCTGAACCTGAAGCGCGATGCGCTCGAGAACTGGCACGGCCTGTTGTTTGCCGGTCCGCGTTCGGCGCGCGACGACCTTGCGGGCATGGAACTCGCATCGGAGTTCGATTTTTCCGGCTTCAAGCTCGATCGCGTCGAGATTCACGACTGCAATTACAACTGGAAGACGTTCATCGAGGTTTATCTCGAGGACTATCACGTCGTTCCGTATCACCCTGGCCTCGGCCACTTCGTCACGTGTGATGACCTGACCTGGCAGTTCGACGACTGGTATTCGGTGCAGCGCGTCGGCATTACCTCGCTCGCCAAGCCGGGGTCGGCGACGTACGAAAAATGGCACAAGGCCGTCCTCGACTACTACGGCGACAAGCGGCCGGCGCAAGGGGCGATCTGGCTCACCTATTATCCCAACGTGATGGTCGAGTGGTACCCGCACGTGCTGGTCGTCAGCACCCTCATCCCGAGAGATGTGAACAAGACGACCAACGTCGTCGAGTTCTACTATCCGGAGGATATCGTCGAGTTCGAGCGCGAGTTCGTCGAAGCGGAGCAGGCCGCGTACATGGAGACTGCGATCGAAGACGACGACATCGGCGAGCGCATGGACAGGGGGCGGTGGGCGCTGATGCAGGAGGGGCGCAACGAGGTCGGTCCGTACCAGTCGCCATACGAAGACGGGACGCAGCATTTCCACGAGTTCTACCGCAGGATCGTCGGGCCGCATCTCTAAGCGCCCGGCCCGACTTACTGCCGGCAAGGGGAGCCTCGCGGATTTCCGCGCACGGGCTCACGCCGGCCGGAGCGAGTTCCGTCGCAAAGGACGTTCGCGGTGCGCCTATCGCGCCGAACGTCGCGCCAGTCGGCAGCAAAAGCCGGCTCAACTCGGCGTCTGCAATTCCTTAGGCAGCGGGAACGTGATCTTTTCCGGCACCCCGTCGAGCGCGCGCACCGAGCCGCCGCTGAGCGATTTCAAGCGCTCGATCACCGCCTCGACCAGCACTTCGGGGGCCGATGCGCCGGCGGTGACGCCAAAGCGCTTTTTGCCTTCGAGCCAGGCGGGATCGATTCCTTCGGCGTTGTCGATGAGGTATGCGGCCACGCCCAGCAGTTCGGCGACTTCGCGAAGACGGTTCGAGTTCGAACTGTTGCGCGAGCCGACGACGAAGACCGCTTCGACGCGTGGCGCCAGGAACTTGACCGCGTCCTGGCGGTTTTGCGTCGCGTAGCAGATGTCGTCCTTCTTCGGCCCGACGATGGTAGGAAAGCGCGACTTGAGCGCCGCGACGAGCGTCGCCGCGTCGTCCACCGACAACGTCGTCTGGGTGACGTACGCGAGCTGCCCGGGGTCGCGAACGTTCAGCGTCGCGACGTCTTCGACGATCTCGACGAGGTGGATGCCGTCGGTGACCTGACCCATCGTGCCTTCGACCTCCGGATGCCCCTTGTGGCCGATCATCACGATCTCGCGCCCCTGTTCGCGCATCCGGGCGACTTCGAGGTGCACTTTCGTCACGAGCGGGCAAGTCGCGTCGAACACCCGCAAGCCGCGACTTTCGGCCTCCTGGCGGACCGCCTGGGCGACGCCATGGGCGCTGAAAACGACGGTGTTGCCGGACGGCACCTCGTCGAGTTCCTCGACGAAGATCGCGCCCTTCGCGCGCAGCCCGTCGACGACGAACTTGTTATGCACGACCTCGTGACGGACGTAGATCGGCGCGCCGAAGCGTGCGAGCGCCCGTTCGACGATCTCGATCGCCCGTTCGACGCCGGCACAGAAGCCGCGCGGGTTCGCGAGAAGGATTTCCTTGTCGTTCATCTGGGAATCTCGTGAGGTGGGTTGTGGTGGGCTGGCGGCTGCCGGTTGTCAGAGAACGCCAATGACTTCCACTTCGAAGCGGATCGTCTTGCCGGCGAGCGGATGATTGAAGTCGACGAGCGCGGATTCCTCGCTGATCTCGCGCACGAGGCCCGAATAGCGCGACCCGTCGGGTGCGGCGAATTCCATGATCGTCATCGGTGCGATGTCCTCTTCGGGCATATGTTCGCGCTTGACGCGCTCGACGAGCTCGGGGTTATGAGGGCCGAACGCCTGCTCCGGAGGAAGCGTGAAAAGCTCGTGTTTTCCGACTTCCAGACCGGCGAGCAGGCGCTCGAGGTTCGGCAGCAGCTCTCCGGCGCCGAGTTGCAGCGTCGCCGGCGTTCCTTCGAAGGTGCTGATCAGCGGCTGGCCATTTTCCATGGCGATGCGGTAATGCAGCGTCACCAGGCTGTCGGGTTTGACGATCTGGGTCACGAGGGGTTCTCCGTGGTGGTTGTGTCGCGGGGCGTGCGGAACTGCGCGAGCAACATCAGCGCGACCCCGACGGTAATCGCCGAGTCTGCGACGTTGAAGGCCGGCCAGCCGTAGCGGCCGATATGGAAATAGAGGAAATCGACCACGGCGCCATGTACGACGCGGTCGATGACGTTGCCGATCGCGCCGCCAATGACGAGGCTGAACGCGAGCGGCAGCACCAGTTCGCGCTGGTGCGTGCGCAGCATCGTGAGCAGCCATCCGCAGACGACGAGCGCGAGAACGATGAAGAACCAACGTTGCCAGCCGCTGTGGTCGGCGAGAAAGCTGAATGCGGCGCCGGGATTGAAGACGAGGACGAGCTGGAAAAAACTCGTCACCGGCACCGCCTCGCCGAAGCTGAGCTTCGATAGCACCACCCATTTCGCGCTCTGGTCGAGAACGACGACCAGCGCGGACAGTTCGAGCCAGCCGAAGAAGCGGCGGGTCAGCGGGGCGGCGGCGCGAGACCATGCGCCGGCAGCCGGGGTCGGACTACGCATGGGCGCGGATTTCCCCGTCGCCGAAGAGGTTCGTGTGGCAGCGGCCGCACAGCTCCGGGTGATCCGCGTGAGCGCGGACGTCCGGACGGAAATGCCAGCAGCGCCCGCATTTCTGCTCGCCGGACGGCGCCGCCTCGATACCTTCGTCCGCTTCCGAGTCGACGCGGACGAGTTCCGCGCGGGACGTGATCAACACGAAATGCAGGTCCTGCCCGACGCTCGCGAGCGCCTCGTAGCGGTCGCCGGCGGCACGCACGCGCACTTCCGCCTGCAGCGACGAGCCGATCTTCCCTTCGGTGCGCAGGCCCTCGAGCACCTTTTGCACCTCCGCGCGGGTATTGCGGATGAGCGTCCAGCGCGCGAGCGTCTCGTCGGCCGCGGGAAGGTCCGGCAGCGCATGCCAGGTGTGCAGCATCACGCTATCGTCCGGGCCGTCGCCGGCCAGCCGCCAGATTTCCTCGGCGGTGAAGCTCAGGATCGGCGCCATCATCCGCGTGATCGCCTGCGTGATGTGCCATAGCGTAGTCTGCGCCGCGCGTCGCGCCGGCGAGTCCGCCTTCATCGTATAGAGGCGGTCCTTCAGGATGTCGAGGTAGAAGGCGCCAAGGTCCTCGGCGGCGAAGTTCTGCAGCGCCTGGACGATCTTGTGGAATTCGTAGCGCGCGTAGTCGGCGGTGACCTGCTCCTGAAGACGCTGTGTCAGCGCGAGCGCGTAGTGGTCCACGTCGAGGCACTGCTCGACGGGCACGCCGTCCTTGTCGATGTCGAAGTCGGCGGTGTTCGCGAGCAGGAAGCGCAACGTGTTGCGCAGGCGCCGGTAGACTTCGACGACGCGGTCGAGGATTTCCTTCGAGATCGTCAGCTCGCCCGAGTAATCGGTCGCGGCGACCCACAGGCGCAGGATTTCCGCACCGAGCTTGCCGGAGACTTCCTGGGGCGCGACGACGTTGCCTTTCGACTTCGACATCTTCTTGCCCTGGCCGTCGACGACGAAGCCATGCGTGAGCAGCCCGTCGTAGGGCGCACGCCCGTCGATCGCGCAGCCGGTCAGCAGCGACGAATGGAACCAGCCGCGGTGCTGGTCCGAGCCTTCGAGGTAGAGGTCGGCCGGCCACCGGCTGTCGGCCTCGTGCGACCCGCGCAGCACCGTGCGGTGCGTCGTCCCCGAATCGAACCAGACGTCGAGCGTGTCGCGCATCTTGTCGTACAGCGGGGCTTCGTTGCCGAGGAGTTCGGCGGCGTCGAGCTTGAACCACGCGTCGATGCCTTCCCGCTCGACGCGCTGCGCCACCTGTTCGAGCAGTTCGAGCGTGCGCGGGTGCGGCGCCCCGGTCTCCTTGTGCAGGAAGAACGGGATCGGCACGCCCCAGTTGCGCTGGCGCGACACGCACCAGTCAGGACGGTTCGCGATCATCGAGTGCAGCCGCGCTTTGCCCCATGCGGGAAAGAACTGCGTGTCGTCCACCGCCTTCAGCGCGAGTTCGCGCAGCGTCGGGGCGCCGGCATCGACGGCGTCGCGGCCCGGGAGGCGGTCCATGCCGACGAACCATTGCGTCGTCGCCCGGTAGATCACCGGCGTCTTGTGGCGCCAGCAGTGCATGTAGCTGTGGGTCAGCGCGCCGGACGCGAACAGCGCGCCGGTTTCGGCTAGCTTGTCGATGATCTTCGGGTTCGCGTCCCAGACCGACAGACCGCCGAAGAACGGCAGGCTGTCGGCGAACGCGCCGTCGCCTTGCACCGGGTTCAGGATCTCGTCGTTGCGCATCCCGTAGCGCGTGCAGGAATTGAAGTCGTCGAGACCGTAGGCCGGGGCGCTATGCACGATCCCGGTGCCGGCATCCGCGGCGACGTAATCGCCCAGGAAAACCGGCGAGAGGCGGTCGTAGAAAGGGTGGCGGAAGTTGATGCGGTCGAGCGCGACGCCGTGCGCCGCGCCGAGTACCCGGCCTTCGAGGGCATAACGCTCCAGCGCGCTGCGCCGAAGTTCGGCGGCGAGCACGAGCAGGCCCTTCGACGTCTCGACGAGTTCGTACATCAGTTCCGGATGCACGTTGAGCGCCTGGTTCGACGGAATTGTCCACGGTGTCGTCGTCCAGATCACCGCGAACACCGGCTCGTCGGGCAGCGCGTCGAGCCCGAACGCGTACGCGAGCTTCGCGCGGTCGGCGTCGTCGAGCCGGAAGCCGACGTCCACCGCAGGCGACTTCTTGTCCTGGTATTCGACCTCGGCTTCGGCGAGCGCCGAGCCGCAATCGAAGCACCAGTTCACCGGCTTCAGACCCTTGAACAAAAAGCCCTTGCGATACATGTCACCGAGCGCGCGGATCTCGTCCGCCTCGTTCGAAAAGTTCATCGTCCGGTACGGGTGGTCCCAATCGCCGAGGACGCCGAGGCGGATGAAATCTTTCTTCTGCCGCTCGATCTGCTCGGTCGCGTAGCCGCGGCACAACTCGCGCGCGCGGTCGGCGGCGAGGTGCTTCCCGTGCTGCTTCTCGATCTGGTGCTCGATCGGGAGACCATGGCAGTCCCAGCCGGGAACGTACGGCGCATCGAAGCCGGCGAGCGTCTTGGAGCGGACGATGATGTCCTTGAGGATCTTGTTCACCGCGTGGCCGATGTGGATGTCGCCGTTCGCGTACGGCGGGCCGTCATGCAGGATGAACTTCGGCCGGCCGGCGGCCGCGCTGCGGATCTTCTGGTAGAGCTTCTTCGCCTGCCATTCGGCGATCCAGCCCGGCTCGCGCTTCGCGAGATCGCCGCGCATCGGAAACGGGGTGTCGGGCAGGTTGAGGGTCTTGCGGTAATCGGCCATTTGGGGTTCCGCTTCAGTTTCGGATCGGATTCTGGGCAAACCAGGCGCAGGCCGCGTCCGCGTCCCGGGCAATCTGGGCGGTCAGCGCGTCGAGCGAGCTGAACTTCGCCTCGTCGCGCTGCTTGTTCAGGAAATGCACGCGCAGGTGGGCGCCGTAACAGTCGCGGTCCCAGTCGAACAGATGGACTTCGAGCGTCGGCCGTCCCGAGTCGGTGACCGTCGGGCGCACGCCGATACTCGCAACGCCGGCGACCGGATGCGGCGCGAGCCCTTCGACACCGACTGCGAAGATGCCCGAGAGCGCGGGGCGGCGATGCTTCATCTGGATATTGACGGTCGGAAAGCCGAGCGTGCGACCGATCTTGTCGCCATGAACCACGCGGCCCGCGATGCTGTAGGGGCGCCCGAGCAAGCGCGCGGCATGGGCGAGATCGCCTCCGGCGAGCGCCGCGCGGACAGCCGAGCTGGAGGCGCGTTCGCCATCTATATCCAGTGTCGGCATCGCTTCGACCGCGAACCTTCGGCTCGCGCCCTCGGCTTTCAGCATCGCGAAATCGCCCTGGCGCTTCGCGCCGAAGCGGAAATCGTCGCCGATGATCAGGTGGCGGACGCCGAGGCCTCGCACGAGAATACGGTCGATGAATTCATCGGCGGTGATCGCGGCAAAGCGCGAGTCGAAACGGCAGACATGCACGCGATCGACGCCGCAGCCGGCGAGCAGGAGGAGCTTTTCGCGCAGCGATGCGAGGCGCGCCGGTGCGCTGGCGGGGAAGAAGTATTCGCGCGGATGAGGCTCGAACGTCAGCACCACCGCCGGCAGCGCCAGCGAGCGCGCCTTGTCGGTGAGCATCTTGAGCAGGGCCTGGTGGCCGCGGTGCACGCCGTCGAAATTGCCGATGGTGAGGACCGAGGACTGCGAGGCGCGCTCGGGAATCCCGCGAAAAACCTGCATAACCGCCTAGAAAAACGGCAATTATAACGGCAACGCCGGCTGTCCGCGCTCCTGCCGCGATCAGTCCAACTGCGCGACCTTCGTGCGGCCGGCCGGTGGGTTGTCCTTGAAGTAACGCCGCAAGCCTTTCATGATCGCCTCGGCCATCTTGTCCTGGTACGCGTCGTCGTTGAGCCGCTGCTCTTCCTCGGGATTGCTGATGAAGGCCGTCTCGACGAGGATCGACGGGATGTCTGGCGCCTTCAGTACCGCGAAGCCCGCCTGCTCGACATGCGCCTTGTGCAGCGTGTTGATGTCGCCCAATTCGTTGAGCACCGCTTTGCCGAGCTTCAGGCTGTCGTTGATCGTCGCGGTCTGCGAAAGGTCGAGCAAGGTCCGGGCGAGGTGCCCTTCCTGCTTCGCGAGATTGACGCCGCCGATGAGGTCGGCGTCGTTTTCCTTTTGCGCGAGCCAGCGGGCCGCGGAGCTCGATGCGCCGCGTTCCGAAAGCACGAACACCGAGCTCCCGCGCGCTTCGGGGCGCACGAACGCGTCGGCGTGGATCGATACGAAGAGGTCGGATTGCACGCGGCGCGCGCGCGTTACGCGCTGGCCGAGCGGGACGAAATAGTCGCCGTCGCGGGTCAGCATCGCGCGCATGTTCGGTTCGGCGTCGATCTTCCGTTTGAGTCGGTGGGCGATCGACAAGGTCACGTTCTTCTCGTAGCTGCCGCGCCGCCCGACGGCCCCCGGGTCCTCGCCGCCGTGGCCGGGGTCGAGCGCGATCGTGACGAGGCGGTTCACCGACGGCGCGCCTTTTCGCCTCGGGGTGCCTTGCGCCATGCTTTCGCGCACCGGCTGCTGAGTGCCCGGATCACTCGCCGGCGTCTCGCCTGCCGCGGCGTCCAGCGGAGACGATTTTTCGATCAGCGCAAGCAACGGATCCGCCGGCTCGGTCGGGTAGAGGTCGAGCACGAGGCGGTGCCCGTAATCGCCGACCGGCTCGAGCGTGAAGACCTGCGGCGCGATTTCGTTCTTGAGCTCGATCACGATCCGCACCACGCCCGGGCGATTCTGTCCCGCGCGGATCAGCTTGATGTAAGGATCCGAGTCGAGCACCTTCGACGGAAGCGTCTGCAGCACGCTGTCGAGCTGGACGCCTTCGAGGTCGACGACCAGGCGTTCGGGATCCTTCACGAGGAGGTGGCTGAACTTCAGCTGATGGCTGCCTTCGAGCGTGATCCGCGTGTAGTCGTTTGCCGGCCAGACACGCACGGCGAGAAGACTCGTCGCCGCGAAGCCGACCGGGCTGACGAGCAGCGCGAGCGAAGCGCCGGCGAACTTCAGAAGGTTGCGTCGGGTGAGGTGCGAGGCGGTGTTCACAGGCGCGGGCGGCTCAGTTCCGAATTCAGTCTGCTCAAGCATTTACGTCCTGCCTCCGTCAGTGCAGACGCCTCGAAACGGCGACCGGTGTCGGCGACGCCGAGACGTAACTCCACGTCGGGTGGTGCGAGATAAGGAACGGCCTTGTCCGGCCATTCCACGAGGCACGCACCGTTTCCGGCGAAATATTCGTCGAGCCCTGCTTCCAGAAATTCCTCTGGAACGGCGAAACGATAAAAATCAAAGTGATATAAGTCTAATCTAGAAAAAACATAAGGTTCAATCAAGGTGTATGTCGGACTTTTCACTTTTCCGGCGTGACCCAGTGCGCGGAGTGCGCCGCGGACGAGCGTCGTCTTCCCCGCGCCGAGGTCGCCCCGGAGGTAGATCACGAGGCCGCCGAGCAGCGCCGGCGTCAGGGCGGCGCCGATCGCTTCCGTGTCGGCTTCGCCGTCCAGGTGCGCGGAAATCCCGCGGCCGGTATCATTTGCCGGGTGAAAAATCTGAATCATCAGCACGTCTCGGTTGAAGCGGGCGCCTCGCCGTCTCTGACCGGACTGGCGCGGCAACTGGATGTTTGGGCGGCGGAACTGGGCTTCGATGCCGTCGCCATTTCCGACGTGAACCTTCGCGACGCGGAGCCCGGTCTTGCGGCCTGGCTCGCGGAAGGGTGTCACGGCGAGATGGATTATATGGCGCGCCATGGCATGAAGCGCGCGCGCCCGGACGAGTTGGTGCCGGGTACTTTGCGGGTCATCAGCGTGCGGATGAACTACTGGCCGCAGGCGGCGGATGCGCAGGACGCGCTCGACGACCCGGCCCGCGCGTACGTGTCGCGTTACGCGCTGGGGCGTGACTATCACAAAGTGATGCGCGCCCGGCTGCAGAAGCTCGCCGACCGGATCAGCGCCGAGGCGCCGCACGGCTACCGCGTGTTCGTCGATTCGGCTCCCGTGCTCGAGGTCGAACTCGCGACCCGGGCGGGCCTGGGCTGGCGCGGCAAGCACACACTGACGCTGAACCGGCGGGCGGGCTCGTTCTTCTTCCTCGGCGAAATCTTCACCGACCTGCCGCTGCCCGTCGATCCACCGGAAGAGGGGCATTGCGGTTCCTGTCGCGCCTGCCTCGATGCGTGCCCCACCGGCGCGATCGTCGCCCCCTACCGGGTCGATGCGCGGCGCTGCATCTCGTACCTGACGATCGAGCTGAAAGGGGCGATCCCCGAAGCGCTGCGGCCGCTCGTCGGCAACCGGATATACGGCTGCGACGACTGCCAGCTCGTCTGTCCCTGGAACCGTTTCGCGAAGACCACCGCCGAGTCCGATTTCGGCCCGCGCCACGGCCTCGATCGCGCGACGCTCATCGAACTCTTCGCCTGGACCGAGTCCGATTTCGCGACGCGGACAGCGGGCAGCCCGATTCATCGCATCGGCTTCGAGCGCTGGTCCCGCAATCTCGCGGTCGCGCTCGGCAATGCACCCTCCTCGCCCGAGAGCATCGCGGCGCTACACGCCCGCGCGGAAGACGCGTCGGAACTCGTCCGCGAACACGTCGAGTGGGCCCTGCGGCAGCACGGCCTTGGCAAGAGCGCGGCGACGTAGTCACCGCGCTGGCAACGGGCGCTGCTCGCGGCGCCGGTGCTAGAATCGCGCGCTCCCCACCGATTCAGGCCCCAATGTGGATGTTTCCCGACCGATAGGCGTATTCGATTCCGGCATCGGCGGCCTGACTGTCGTCCGCGCGCTGATGGAGCGGCTTCCGCTCGAGCGGATCGTCTATTTCGGCGACACCGCCCGCGTGCCGTACGGTGTGAAGTCGGTCGCGACGATCGAGCATTTCACCGCGCAGATCACGGATTTCCTGCTCCAGCAGGACGTCAAGATGCTGATCGTCGCGTGCAACACGATGGCCGCGGTCGCAGCGTCCATCGTGCGCGAACGCGCCGGTGACATCCCGGTGCTTGACGTGATCGAAGCCGGCGCCCTTGCGGCGGTCGCCCAGTCGCGTGGCGGCGGCATCGGCGTGATCGGCACGCCGACCACCGTCAACAGCAACGCCTACGCCCGACGCATTCACGCGCTCGATCCCGGTGCGCGGGTCTATTCGCAAGCGTGTCCGCTGTTCGTTCCGCTTGTGGAGGAAGGCTGGCTCGACCACCCCGTGACGCGTCTTACCGCGCAGGAGTATCTGAAGCCGGTGCTGGCCGAGGAGGTCGATAGCCTTGTTCTCGGCTGCACGCACTATCCGCTGCTGAAGCCGCTGCTGCGGGATGTCGCGGGCCCTGGGGTTCGCCTCGTCGACTCCGCGGTGACCACGGCTGAGCTCGCTGCCGCGAAGTTGCACGCGCTCGGCATCGTGAACACCTGTCCCCACGAGGCGATGTACCGTTTTGTCGTCACCGACGTGCCGCTGCGCTTCCAGACGATCGGCGAGCGTTTCCTCGGCCGCTCGCTCGGCGGGGTCGAAAAGCTCGACTGGTAGCCGGCGCGTGCTCCGGGCTGCACCGCATGGACTCGTGAACTAAGCTTCAGCGAGGTGCCGCGGCGCAGGCAGCCGCGAGGCGAAGGAGGACGGCATGGAGCAGAAAAAGCTTGCGGTGATCGTCGGGGCAGGGCCGGGGCTCGGTTGTGCGTTGGCACGACGCTTTGGCAGAGCCGAGATGAACGTGGCGCTCGGTGCGCGCGACTTGGGACGGCTCGAGTTGCTCGCGACCGAGTCCGCGGGGATCGGTCACGCGGCGCGGGCTTTCGCGTGCGACGCGACGGACGAGCAAGCCGTCGAGAACTTCTTCGGCGAGGTGCGCGCCGAGTTCGGCGAGCCGGACGTCGTGGTCTACAACGCCGGCGCGTTCGTCCCGCGCGGCATCCTCGACACGACCGCGGAAGAGTTCGAGCGCTGCTGGCGGGTCGGCTGCATGGGCGGCTTCCTCGTCGGGCGTTGCGCAGCGCGCGGCATGCTCGCGCGCGCCGCAAGCGGAGGGCGGGGCGGGACGATCCTTTTCACCGGCGCCACCGCGAGCCTGCGGGGAAGCGCCGGTTTTCACAACCTGGCGGTCGGCAAGTTCGGGCTGCGCGCCCTCGCACAGAGCATGGCGCGCGAATTGCAGCCGAAACGGATACACGTCGCGCACGTCATCATCGACGGGCACATTCGTCCGTCGGGGAGCGTGCAGCGCAGTGCCGACGACGCCGGCGACGCGACGCTCGACCCGGCCGCGATCGCGGAAGCATACTTTCAGCTCTACTGCCAGCCGCGCAACGCCTGGACGCAGGAGATGGACCTGCGTCCGTGGGTCGAGCGGTTCTGAAACGGTGGACGGTTCGGGCCGGCGGCGAGCGAGACGGGCCCGGCCCCGCCCGGGCCGGGACTGCGCGAACCTCGACAGGAGGCCCGGCGCCACTGCGTTGCATCGCTTGGTGTCCGTCGGGCCGGACCTGTTCGACTGACGTCAGTCTTCGGCTCCGGTCGCGACCGGGCGGTGGAGATTGGCGCACCATTCGCTCCAGGATCCGGGATAGAGTCGCGAGCCCGACAGGCCCGCGGATTCCATCGCAAGAAGATTGTGGCAGGCGGTGACGCCCGAGCCGCACTGGTGGACGACGCGACGCGGGTCTTGCCCCCCGAGCAGGCGGGCGAATTCCTCGCGCAGTACCGACGCCTGCCTGAAGCTGCCGCGGGCGGTCAGGTTGTCGCGGAAGAAGCGGTTGCGGGCTCCGGGGATGTGGCCGCCGACCGGGTCGAGCGTTTCGTTTTCGCCGCGAAAGCGATCGGGACTGCGCGCGTCGATCAGCGTCATGCGGTCGTCGCGGAGGTGCCCCTGAACGAAATCGGCGTCGACCGTCGTGGGTTTCAGCGAAAAGTCGTAGGTCGTCGCCGGGAAGGCCGCTACCGCCGGAGTCAGCGCCTGCCCGGCTTCGCACCAGCCGACGAGGCCGCCGTCGAGTACCGCGACACGGTGATGCCCGAGCCAGCGCATCAGCCACCACAGCCGTGCCGCGAACATGCCGCCCGCGTCGTCGTAGGCGACGACTTGCATGTCGTTCGCGACGCCGAGGCGGCCGAGCCGCGCGGCGAGCGCGTCGGGCTCGGGGAGCGGGTGACGGCCGTTCGTGCCGCTCATCGCCCCCGAAAGGTCCTCGTCGATGTGCAGGAACTGAGCACCGGGCAGATGCCCGCGCGCGTAGGCGGCCCGGCCGAAATCCGGGTTCGTCAGATCGTGCCGGCAGTCGAAGATCCGCCAATCGGCTTCGCCCAGGTGCTGCGCGAGTTCCCGGGGGGCGATCAGCGTGCCGTAGGACGCGTTCACTGCGTCGGCTCCTCCGCGCCTTCGACCCACGCCCGGGCGTCCGCCTCCTCGAAGAAGACCTGCACTTCGGCATCGACGAAGAACTGCGATATCCACGCGCTCCAGGTCACCCACTGGTTCTCGGTGAGCACCGCGATGCGGCTGAAATCGCGGGAATGGCGGCGCGAAAACTTGATTTCTTCCCAGGCGACGTCGAACGTGAAGCCGATCATTTGGCGTAGGTCGATGAGCAGATTGACCGGACCTTCGAACTGCACCTTGTAGTTCACGACTTCCTCGAATTCCTTGTAGTCCGCGAGCGTGAATTCGCCGAATACGGCAACCGAGACGAGATGCGGGCTGTGGTAGGTGGTGATCATCGTGCTCTCCGCAACGGCGAGTGGGTCATGCGCACCACTATAGCCCCCGTCGGTGGGGGCTTCAATCTATGCCCAGAGGATGTCCGTCAGCGCGGCGAACGGAGTAGGCTTTGGGCACGTTCAACTGCGGAGCGGCGCATCATGAGCTACCTACTGGCGCTCGATCAGGGCACGACGAGTTCGCGGGCGATGGTGTTCGACGCGGACGGGCGGGTGCGTGGCGCAGCGCAACGCGCGGTCGCGGCGCGCTATCCCCATCCGGGCTGGGTGGAGCATGATGCGGGCGAGATTCTGTCGACTCAGCTCGACTGCGCACGGATGGCGCTTAGCGAGGCGGGCATCACCGCGGCGCAGCTCGTGGCGCTGGGGATCGCGAACCAGCGCGAAACGACGATCCTGTGGGACCGGGCCACCGGCCGTCCGGTCGCCCCGGCGATCGTCTGGCAGGACCGTCGCACCGCGGCGGACTGCGACCGGCTGCGCGATGAAGGACACGGCGACATGATCCGCGCGCGGACCGGCCTCGAACTCGATGCCTATTTCTCGGCGACGAAACTCGCGTGGCTGCTGCGCTACGTGCCCGGCGGGAGGGCGCGGGCGGAGCGCGGCGAGCTCGCGTTCGGCACCGTGGACAGCTGGCTGGTGTGGCATCTGACCGGGGGCGCCGTGCATGTCACCGACGCCGGCAACGCATCGCGGACTATGCTCTTCGACATCCATCGCGGCATTTGGGACGAGGAACTGCTCGCGCTCCTCGACATCCCGCGCGCGCTCCTGCCGGAGATCGTCGACAGCAGTGGAATCTGCGGCGAGACGCGTGCCGAAGTCCTGGGCGCAGCGGTGCCGATCGCGGGCATCGCCGGGGACCAGCAGGCGGCGACCTTCGGTCAGGCGTGCTTTGTGCCCGGGATGGCGAAGAACACCTACGGGACCGGCTGCTTCCTGCTGATGAATACCGGTAGCCGGCCGGTCCCGTCGGCAAACCGGCTGCTGACCACGGTTGCGTGGCGGACGGCCGCCGGGATCCGTTATGCGCTCGAAGGCAGCATTTTCATGGGCGGTGCGACCGTGCAGTGGTTACGGGACGGCCTCGGGCTGATCCGGACGGCGGCGGAAGTCGAAGCACTCGCGGCGAGCGTGGCGGACAGCGGCGGCGTCGTCCTCGTGCCGGCCTTCACCGGCCTCGGCGCGCCGCACTGGGACGCCTATGCGCGCGGCGCGCTGTTCGGCTTGACGCGCAGTAGCGGGGCGGGGCACATCGCGCGGGCGGCGCTCGAAGCGATCGCGTTGCAGACGGTCGATCTCGTCGCGGCGATGAACCTCGACGGGGCGGCACCGCTTACCGAGTTGCGCGTCGATGGCGGCGCCGCAGCGAACGACCTGTTGATGCAGATGCAGGCGGATCTGCTCGGCGTACCCGTCGTCCGTCCGCAAATGCTCGAGACGACCGCGTTCGGGGCCGCCTGTCTTGCGGGCCTCGCGGTCGGCCTGTGGTCGGGCCTCGACGAAGTCGCCGCGCATTGGCGGGAGGAGCGCCGCTTCGAGCCGGCGATGTCGGCCGCACTGCGGGAGGCGACTCTCGCACGTTGGCGTCGCGCGGTGGAGCGCGCTAAGGCCTGGGCGGACGAATGACCGGGAGGGCACCGGGAAAGTCCCGGTCTTCCGCCCGGTCCCGGTCGTCGCGGTTGGCGGGACGATGAAGTCTGCGCTCGCGCGCGAAGCGCTGCTCGCCCGCCTGCACGAGCAGCATCGCTGGGACATCATCGTGATCGGCGGCGGCGCGACCGGTCTCGGCTGCGCGGTGGATGCCGCGGCCCGCGGATACTCGACTCTGCTGCTCGAAGCCCACGATTTCGCGAAGGGAACGAGCTCGCGCGCGACGAAGCTGATCCACGGCGGCGTGCGCTACCTCGCGCAAGGCAATTTCCCGCTCGTGCGCGAAGCGCTGGCCGAGCGGTCCCTTCTGCTCGCGAACGCGCCGCACCTCGTCCATCCGTTGCGTTTCGTCGTGCCCGCGTATCGGTGGCACGAGAGGCCGCTGTTCGGCGCCGGTCTCGCGATGTACGACCTGCTCGCCGGCTCGCATGGCCTCGAACGCAGCCGGCAACTCGGTACTCGGGCGACGCTGGCCGCGTTGCCGAACGCGAAGGCCGACGGCCTGAAAGGCGGCATCGCCTACTGGGATGCCCAATTCGATGATGCCCGCCTGGCAATCGCGTTGATGGCCACGCTGTTCGATCTCGGTGGCCTGGCGCTGAATTACCTGCCGGTCGAGGGACTCGTGACCGATGCCGGCCGCATCGTCGGTGTGCGCGTACGCGATGCAGAAAGCGGAAAGACCCTGCGGCTCGACGCGCGGGTGCTCATCAATGCGACGGGTGTCTGGGCCGATGCGGTGCGGCGATTCGAATGTCCTGCCGCCGAGTCTTTGCTGCATCCGAGTCAGGGTGCCCACGTCGTCGTCGATCGCCGTTTCCTGCCCGGCGACGACGCGCTGCTCGTACCGCGCACGCCGGATGGCCGCGTGCTGTTCGTGATCCCGTGGCAGGGGCGGGTGCTGATCGGAACGACGGACCTCGCGCGGAGCGACTTGCCGCTGGAGCCGAAGCCGCTCGCCGGCGAAGTCGATTTCATCCTTGCGACGGCGGCACGCTATCTCGCCCGCGCCCCCGCGCGATCCGACGTTCGCAGCGTCTTCGTCGGGCTGCGTCCGCTGATCCACCGGCGCGGAGGCCTCGCGACTCGTCGCCTGTCGCGCGAGCATTTCATCGAAGTCTCCCCGGGCGGCCTCGTGACGATTACCGGCGGCAAATGGACGACGTACCGGCGGATGGCCGAGGACGCGATCGACGTCGCCCGGTCCGTCGCGGGATTGCCGGCGCGCGAATGTCCAACCGCCCGGCTACCGTTGCATGGCGCCACTGCCGGCTTTTCCCGCGACCCCTACGGCTGCGAGCGTGAGGCGGTCAACGCATTGCCGGGCGCGCGCCGGATGCTGCAGGATGGCTCGAGTCTGACGGAAGCGGAGGTCAGGCACGCGGTACGAAACGAGCTCGCGCGCACCGTCGAGGACGTTCTCGCACGCCGTCATCGCATGCTGTTTCTGGACGCCGCGCTCGCGAGCGCGGCTGCACCTGGGGTCGCCGCGATTCTCGCCGAGGAGCTGGGGCGCGATGACGATTGGCAGGGCGCCGAAGTCGCGCGTTTCCGCTCGCTCACGATGCAGTACGCGGCGGTGCCGGAAAACGGAGGCCGCGTTTGACGACGAAATGCCCGGTCGGTCGTGACCGTGATCGCAGGCCGGCGGGCCGCGGGGATCGGCGCGGCGAACCGGTCGCCGGGCATGAGTTCGCTGACGCCGCCGCGGGCGTGCATTACGATGGACCGGAGGATCGGGCCGCGTTCAGATGGAGCCGGTCGGGCGCATGTCCTGCGCGGCGCGGAGTCGTGGCAGCGTGACGTGCGCCTCGAGGCCGCCTGCGGGATGGTTCGCGAGGTGTACTTCGCCGCCCTGCGCGCGCAGCAGGTTCCGCGCGATCGCAAGGCCGAGCCCGGTGCCGCCGGTTTCGCGGTTGCGCGATGCTTCGGTGCGATAGAACGGTTCGAACACTTTTTCGAGCTCGGCGTCCGTCAGGCCCGGGCCCCCATCCCGGATGCGGATGTCGAACGTTGCCGCGCTTTGCGCGAGCGTGATCTCCACCCGGCCGCCGAATTTGACGCCGTTCTCGATCAGGTTCCACAGCGCGCGGCGCAGCGCGTCGACGCGTCCATGGCAGGGAACGTCGATGTGTCCCGACACGCTCACGTCCCAGCCCATGTCGACCGCGTCTTCCCGCAACGCGTCGACCAGCCCGTCGAGATCGATCGCCTGCTCGACGGCGGTGGCGTCGAGGCTGCGGGCGTAGGCGAGACCTTCCTTGACGAGTGCCTGCATCGCGTCGAGATCTGCCTGGATCTTGGCGCGCAGCGCCTCGTCGTCGACGAGCTCGGCCCGCAGGCGCAGTCGTGTAATCGGTGTCTGAAGATCGTGCGAGATCGCCGCGAGGATGCGCATGCGCTCGCCGACGTGTTGCCGGATGCGCTGCTGCATCCGGTTGAACGCCTGCGCCGCGCGCGCGACCTCGACCGGCCCGTGAAGGTCGATCGGCGTGCGTTCCGGGTCGGCGCCGAGCGCGTCGGCCGCCGCGGCGAGCTGTGAAATCGGCCGCGTCGCGATCCTCACCGCGAGCCATGACAACAGCGAGACGCCGACGATCAGCGCGAGCAGCGACGCCAGCAGGCTCTCGGGAGGTGTTTGGGCAGGCGGCGCGAACAGCGGTCCCGGCAGGCGCACCGTCATCGGTTCGCCGTCGGCCAGGGTGACGGTGGCGAGCACACGCGGGTGGGGCGAGAACCGGCCGGCGTGGGGCGGAAGCTCGACGACGGAGACGGCGCGATCGGGCAATGCGCGGCGCAGGGCATCGGTCAGTGCAGCGGATTCGAGCGGACGCGCGTCGGCCGGCGGCGCACCCGGCTGGAAGCGCAGGCGGCGCCGGCCGAGTGTTTCCATCCACTCGACGCGCTGTTCGGTCGATAAGCGGTCGAGCACGTCGACCGCCGAGACGACTTCGCGGGCGATGCCTTCGGCCAGCACGTTGCGGGCGTAGCGGTGACGCTCGTTGATGAACAGCGCGATGCTGATCGCGAGCACGAGCGCGATGCCGACCAGCCAGATCAGCATCAGGCGCGCGAACAGCGTGCGCGGCCAGCGAGCTTTCACCGCTCACCCGCTGGGGTGTCGACCGCGGTCACCGTGCACGCCAGCACGTAGCCCTCGTTGCGCACGGTTTTGAGGATGCCCGGCTCGCGCGCATTGTCGCGCAGCCGCTGGCGGAGCCGGCTCACGAGGAGGTCGATCGAGCGATCGAACACGTCGGCCTCGCGCCCCTGGGTCAGTTCCATCAGCTGGTCGCGCGTGAGCACGCGCTGCGGATGCGTAAGGAACACCATCAGCATGCGGTACTCGGCCCCCGACAGCGGAACGACGACTCCGTCCGGGTCGATCAGATGACGTCCCGCAGGGTCGAGCCGCCAGCCCGCAAAACGCAGTTCCGCCGCACGGTCGGCGGAAGAGCCTTCGAGATTCGGCGGCAGTGCCCGTGCCCGCCGCAGGATCGCACGCACCCGGGCGTAGAGCTCGCGCGGCACGAAAGGCTTCGCAAGGTAGTCGTCGGCACCCATTTCGAGCCCGACGATGCGGTCCATGTCCTCGCCGCGGGCGGTCAACATCAGCACCGGCGTATTCATGAAGGGCCCGCCGGCGCGCAGGTTGCGGCACAAGGTCAGACCGTCTTCGCCCGGCAGCATCAGGTCGAGCACGACCAGGTCGACGCGGTGGCGTTCGAGCGCCGCCTTCATTTCGCGCCCGTCGGCGGCCGTCGTGCATCGCAGCCCCTGTTTTTCGAGGTAATCGGCGAGCAGGCTGCGGATCTCCGCGTCGTCGTCGACGATGAGGATGTGGTCGTGGGAAACGGTCATGTCGTGATCTTCCGGCCGGTCGGAACGGTTCGAGCGCGATTGCGGTTGCCCGAATCATAAGCGGCGATTCGATGCGTCTTGTATCCCAGAGTATCTCGCGGGGCGATCGAGACATGGTCATTCAAACGGGGGCGAAATCGACAAACCGGGCTTACATCGCAGTGTTGAAATGACTTCACCGCCTGGATGAACCGGCGTTTCAGATCAACGTGGAGAATTCTCATGAAAACCTGGATCAGAACTTCCCTTGCAATGGCACTCGTCGCGGCTGCGGGCTTCGGGGCTTCGGCCGCATCCGCGGGCGGAGGGGGGGACTGCGGTGAAATGCACGGCGGCCACGGGATGCATGGCGGGAGCATGCACGAGATACACCGGACGCACGGGATGAAGCACCGACCCGATTCGACGGCGCTGATGAAACGTGCGGACCAGCGGCTCGCGAAACTCGAGGAGGCGCTTGCGCTCGCCCCGGAGCAGCGGGCGGCGTGGGACGAGTTCAGCAGCACGATGCGCGGCAAGGCAGCGCAGAGCACGGAGCGCGTCGAGGCGATGCGCAATCGCGAGCGCGCGTCGACCGCTCTCGAGCGCCTGGAGCGCATGGAGGAATTCGGCAAGGAACGGCTGGAGTCGATGCAGGAGATGCGCAAGGTGGTTACGGCCCTTTATGCGCAGCTCGATGAGGGACAGAAGAAGACGTTCGACGAGCAGTTCCGCTTCGCCGGGCCGCGCCACCGCGGCGACAGGCGCCAAGGTCCGGGCCGGACGGAGCGTTCGCCGGGCGCCTAACGGCTCGGCTTAGCTGTGCGGGGCGGCGTCCGAGGGATGGGGCGCGCGCCCAGGGCTGTCCCCGGTCCCCTTGAACGAAGGTAAACGAAAAAAGGCCGCGCCTTTGCAGGGCACGGCCTTCTCACGTTCAGGCGAACCGCGGTAACGGTTCGCCGATCGTCGCGTCGATCAGTGGAACTGTTCTTCTTCGGTCGAGCCGGTCAGCGCGGTGACGCTGGAAGCGCCGCCCTGGATCACCGTCGTCACGTCGTCGAAGTAGCCGGTGCCGACTTCCTGCTGGTGCGACACGAAGGTGTAGCCGCGGTCGCGGGCCGCGAATTCCGGCTCCTGCACCTTCTCGACGTAGGCCGACATGCCGCGCTTCGCGTAGTCCTGCGCAAGATCGAACATGTTGTACCACATCGAGTGGATGCCGGCCAACGTGATGAACTGGTACTTGTAGCCCATCGCGCCGAGCTCGCGCTGGAACTTCGCGATCGTCGCGTCGTCGAGGTTCTTCTTCCAGTTGAACGACGGCGAGCAGTTGTACGCGAGCATCTTGCCCGGGTGCTTGGCGTGGACGGCTTCGGCGAACTTGCGCGCGAACTCGAGGTCCGGCGTGCCGGTTTCGCACCACACGAGGTCGGCGTAATCGGCGTACGCGATCGCACGGGAGATCGCCTGCTCGATGCCCTTCCGGGTCTTGTAGAAACCTTCCGCGGTCCGTTCGCCGGTGAGGAAGGGCTTGTCGTTCTCGTCGTAATCGCTGGTCAGCAGGTCCGCGGCTTCCGCGTCGGTGCGGGCGATCACGAGCGTCGGCACGCCCATGACGTCGGCGGCGAGGCGCGCGGCGATCAGCTTCTGCACGGCTTCGGCGGTCGGCACGAGCACCTTGCCGCCCATATGGCCGCACTTCTTCACCGACGCGAGCTGGTCTTCCCAATGCACGCCCGCGGCGCCGGCGCGGATCATCGCCTTCATCAGCTCGAACGCGTTCAGCACGCCGCCGAAGCCCGCTTCCGCGTCAGCGACGATCGGCGCGAAGTAATCGACGTAGCCTTTGTCGCCCGCGTTGATGTTCTTCGACCACTGGATCTGGTCCGCGCGCTGGAATGCGCTGTTAATGCGCTCGACGACCGTCGGCACCGAATTGACCGGGTACAGCGACTGGTCGGGGTACATCGCGGCATACGAGTTGTTGTCGGCAGCGACTTGCCAGCCCGACAGGTAGATCGCCTTGATGCCGGCCTTCACCTGCTGCATCGCCTGCCCGCCGGTCAGCGCGCCGAGGCAGTTGACGTAGGGTTCGTTGTTGACGAGGTTCCACAGCTTTTCCGCGCCAGCACTTGCCAGCGTGCTTTCCGGCTGGATCGAGCCGCGCAGGCGAACGACGTCGGCCGCGGTGTAGCCGCGCTTGATGCCTTTCCAGCGCGGGTTTTCGGCCCAGTCTTTCTCGATGGCGGCAATTTGCTGTTCGCGGGTCAAAGTCATGGCAGGTTCCTTGTTTACTGACGTTCAAAATAGGGAAAGACCTCCTTCTTCTCCGGTCCTGCGTGCTGACCGGGCGGGCGTTCTCTCCGTTTCGCTGCGGCGACTCATGAGGCCGTCGCCGAATGGACACAAGTATAGGAACGTTCTCGCTCTGCAGCAATAAGTCTTATATAAGATATAAGAAATTATTTTTCCCAACTGGTTCAGAGGTTTGCAAACCGCATTTCACATTGCAAGACGACGATCAGCGTCGTGAAATAAGCCGGTGCTGCGATGCGTCATCGAACCGTCTGTGAGCCCGGCTTCCGCGGGGCCGCGGCTCTCCCCCGCTGAGGGCGGAGGCCGCCGGAACCGGTCAGAATAGCGACGAGTCCGAAACGATGACTCCGTCTTCATCGGCGTAGACATATTGCCCCGGTGCGAAGGTGACGCCCCCGAAGCTGACCGCGATGTCGCGGTCCCCGGCGCCCTTCTTGATGCTCTTCTTTGGATGGGTGCCGAGCGCGAACACGCCGAGATCCATCGCGCCGATGGCCTTCGCGTCCCGGATGCAGCCGTACACGATGACGCCGGCCCAGCCGTTCTTTACACCGAGCAGCGCCAGCTGATCCCCAACCAGTGCGCAGCGCGTCGAACCGCCGCCATCGACGACCAGCACCCGGCCTTCGCCGGCGCCTTCGAGCTCGGCGCGGACGAGCGAGTTGTCCTCGAACACCTTCAGTGTCGCGATCGCCCCGCCGAAAGCGGGGCGGCCGCCGAATCTGCGGAACATCGGCTCGACGACACGCACGCGCTCTTCATGGCTGTCGCAAAGGTCGGCGGTGTGAATTTCCATGCTTGTTTCCTCCTGTGAATGATGGGCGAGTGGGGACGGCCCTTCTCCTTGCTCGGGCCGGTCCGAAAGCTCATGACGATAAGGTGATTCGGCGAACAAAAAAAGGGCGGCCCGCAGGCCGCCCCTTCGTCCAGGCTGTTTTCCGCTCGCGTCAGACGGTTTCGGCTTCCAGCTGATCGAACTTCAGCCTGACCTTGCCATCGTCGTCGAGGTCGATCGTGACCTTGCCACCGTTCGCCAGTCGACCGAACAGCAACTCGTCGGCGAGCGCCGAGCGGATCGTGTCCTGGATCAGCCGCGCCATCGGCCGCGCGCCCATCAGCGGGTCGAAGCCTTCGCCGGCGAGCCACGCCTTCAGTTCGTCGGTGAAGTGCGCCTCGACCTTCTTCTCGTGCAGTTGCGCTTCGAGCTGCATCAGGAACTTGTCGACGACTCGCAGGATGATCTCGTTGTCGAGCGGCTTGAACGAGATCGTCGCATCGAGACGGTTGCGGAACTCCGGCGAGAACATCCGCTTGATCTCCGCCATCTCGTCGCCGGTCTCGCGCTTCGCCGAGAAACCCATCACCGCCTTCTGCATCGTCTCCGCGCCCGCGTTCGTCGTCATGATGACGATGACGTTGCGGAAATCAGCCTGGCGGCCGTTGTTGTCGGTGAGCGAGCCGTGGTCCATGACCTGCAGCAGGATGTTGAAAATATCCGGATGCGCTTTCTCGATCTCGTCGAGCAGCAGCACGCAATGCGGCTTCTTCGTAATCGCTTCGGTCAAGAGGCCGCCCTGGTCGAATCCGACGTAGCCCGGAGGCGCACCAATGAGCCGGCTCACCGCGTGACGCTCCATGTACTCCGACATGTCGAAGCGCACGAGTTCGATGCCCATCGTGAAGGCGAGCTGCCGTGCGACCTCCGTCTTGCCGACGCCGGTCGGTCCCGAGAACAGGAAGCTGCCGATCGGTTTCGCGGGATTGCCGAGGCCGGAGCGCGACATCTTGATGGCCTTCGCGAGCGCGCCGATCGCGGCTTCCTGGCCGAACACGACGTTCTTCAGGTCGCGTTCGAGGTTCTTCAGCGCGGCCTTGTCGTCGCTCGAAACGGTCCGCGGCGGGATGCGGGCGATCTTCGCGACGATGTCCTCGATTTCACCCTTGCCGATCAGCTTGCGCTGCTTGGACTTCGGGAGAACGCGCTGGGCTGCGCCAGCCTCGTCGATGACATCGATCGCCTTATCGGGCAGGTGGCGGTCGTTGATGTAGCGCGCGGACAACTCAGCCGCCGACGAGAGGGCCGCGGACGAATACTTGACGTTGTGATGTTCCTCGAAGCGGCTCTTGAGTCCCTTCAGGATTTCGACGGTTTCGGCGACGGACGGCTCCGACACATCGACCTTCTGGAAGCGCCGCGACAGCGCGTGGTCCTTTTCGAAGATCTGGCGGAATTCCGAATAGGTCGTCGCGCCGATGCATTTCAACTGGCCGGACGACAGGGCCGGCTTCAGCAGGTTCGACGCGTCGAGCGTGCCGCCGGAAGCGGCGCCTGCGCCGATCAGCGTATGGATCTCGTCGATGAACAGGATCGCGTTGTGCGTCTCGCGCAACTGCTTCAGCACGGCCTTGAGCCGCTGTTCGAAGTCGCCCCGGTACTTGGTGCCGGCAAGGAGGGCGCCCATGTCGAGCGCGTAGACCTGCGCTCCTTCGAGAATCTCGGGAATCCGCCCCTCGATGATGCGGCGCGCGAGACCTTCGGCGATTGCCGTTTTGCCGACGCCGGCTTCGCCGACGAGCAGCGGATTGTTCTTGCGCCGACGGCATAGCGTCTGGATGACGCGTTCGAGTTCGCGTTCGCGCCCAATCAGGGGGTCGATCTTGCCGACCAGCGCCTGCTGGTTGAGATTCTGCGTGTAGTTTTCGAGCGCGCCGCCGGATTGCGCGGCCTCGGGCTCCTGTTCGCCCTGCTCCGATTCGCTCCGGTTCGGTGCGCTCGTGCCCTGCTGGGGCGTTTTCGCGATGCCGTGCGAGATGAAGTTGACGACGTCGAGGCGGGTGATGTTCTGCCGCTGGAGGAAGTACACCGCGTGCGAGTCCTTCTCGCCGAAGATCGCGACCAGGACGTTTGCCCCGGTGACTTCCTTCTTTCCCGACGACTGGACGTGCAGGATGGCACGCTGGATCACGCGCTGGAAGCCGAGCGTCGGCTGAGTGTCGATCTCGTTCGTGCCTTCGACGCGCGGGGTGTGCTCATTGATGAAGGTCGTCAGCTCGCGACGCAGTTCATCCACGTTGGCGGCGCAGGCGCGCAAGACTTCGGCGGCGGAAGGGTTGTCGAGCAGCGCGAGCAGCAGATGTTCGACGGTGATGAACTCATGCCGCTTCTGCCGCGCTTCGACGAACGCCATGTGCAGACTGACTTCAAGTTCTTGCGCGATCATTCTCAGTTTTCCTCCATCACGCAGGCCAGCGGATGCTGGTGCTGCCGGGCAAACGACACGACCTGTTCGACTTTTGTCGCGGCAACGTCTTTCGGGAAGACGCCGCATACTCCCATGCCTTCTCTGTGCACTTGGAGCATTACCCTCGTTGCCCGTTCGCGGTCCATTCCAAAAAATTTCTGCAGCACGACTATGACGAAATCCATCGGCGTGAAGTCGTCGTTGAGCAGAAGCACTTTGTACAGCGGCGGTGGCTTGGTACGTGCGTGCTCGGCTTCGATGAGAAATTCGTCCTGCTTTTGCGTGGCCATGCAAATCATTCTAATGAAGTCGAAGCAGAGTGCAACACGGCCGGTGACAGCTCGAATCTGGGGACGGAGCAGTCGAAAAACAAGACTGCCGTTATTGCGATGCAAGAAAGGTTCCCGGGACCGATTTCCTTTCGCGGCCGAGGCGAGCGGAAGCGCCGATTAATATTGATCCCGAATTTGTTGCAACGCGAAAAAAGGACATTCAAGAAACTGTTGACGCTCCCGGAGCAAATGCGTAAAAGCAAAACGGTGCGACGTGGAAAGTTCAACGCGCCGGAACCACCTGCCTCCGCCACGGACATGGCCGGCCGGTCGATGACGGTCGCGTTTTGCTGCGAGCACTGAAGGGGAGTTTTCCCCGTATTGTCAGAGAAAATTTGAAGGATTAAGGCAACATGGCAACTGGCACCGTTAAGTGGTTCAACGACTCCAAGGGCTTCGGCTTCATTACTCCGGATGATGGCAGCGAAGATCTCTTCGCCCATTTTTCGGCGATCAACATGAACGGGTTCAAGACGCTGAAGGAAGGCGAAAAGGTTTCCTTCGAAGTCACTCAGGGCCCGAAGGGCAAGCAGGCCTCCAACATCCAGAAGGCCTGATGTCCTGACTCGGAGCGCCGTTTCGCTCGAGCGGGACGGGCTTCAGAAACAAAGAGGCCGCCGGAGCAATCCGGCGGCCTCTTTCGTCTGGAAGTCGCGTCCACGTGACGGGCGTCAGCCCGCGAGCGGAATCACTTCAGCTTGATTTCCTTGTACAGCACGTGCTTGCGCACGACCGGGTCGTACTTCTTGAACTCGAGCTTGGTCGGGGTGGTGCGCTTGTTCTTCGAGGTCGTGTAGAAGTGACCGGTACCTGCGGTCGACTCCAGCTTGATTTTTTCGCGGGCGCCTTTGGCCATGTGACTCTCCGTGCAGTTGCTTCAGTTGCGTGGCAAGACGCTCAGACCTTCTCGCCGCGGGCGCGAAGTTCGGAAACGACCACGTCGATGCCCTTCTTGTCGATCGTGCGCAGAGCGGCATTGGATACGCGCAGGCGGATCCAGCGGTTCTCGGATTCGCTCCAGAACCGGCGATTTTGCAGGTTCGGCAGGAAACGACGCTTGGTCTTGTTGTTCGCGTGGGAAACGTTGTTTCCCACCATCGGTGCTTTACCGGTCACTTGGCAGACGCGAGCCATATGATGCTCCAGGGATTCGGGATTTCGGAAAACCTCGGATGCTATCGCAGAAGAGTGCGTCCGCGCAAGAAAGCAATGCAAATTCAGTCCTTCGCCGTCGCCGCTTGCGCTTCCATTGCTGCGAGCAAGGCTTCGAGCGCATGCCGCTCCGTGCGGTACGTCGCGTGCGGTCCGATCCGGCTCCACGCCTCGGTCCGCTGCATGACGTCGAGAACCTGCTTCTTGGCTCCGCAGAATGCGAGCGTGACGTTCATGCCGCGAAAGCGATCGAGCAGCGCGGACACCGTGTGCATCCCGGTCGCGTCGATCGTGTTGATGCCCGACGCGGAGACGAGCACGGCCGACACGTGAGGCTGGGCCTCGGTCGCCGCGATGACGGCCCGCTCGAAAGCGGCAGCGGTCACGAAGGTCAGGGGACTGTCGAAACGCAGGATCACGACGCGGGGATCGGGGTGGTCGAGTCCGAACCGCGCGAGATCGCGGTATGTGCCGTCGGGATGCAGCCCGAGGAGCGCGGTGCGCGGGCGCATGTCGCGGTACAGCATCAGTGCGAGCGACAGCAGCAGCCCGGTGAGAATCCCGTTCTGGATGTTTGGCGCGAACACGAGGGTGCTGACGAAGGTCAGCGTCGAGGCGAGCCCGTCGTCGCGTCCGATTCGCCACGCGCGGATGAGGGCATGGAAGTCCGGCAGGCTCGCGACGACAAGCAGGATGATCGCGCCGAGGACCGGCCGAGGCAGATGCCGCAGCAGCGGAGTGAGATAAAGCAGCGTGACGACCACGACGCCCGCAGCGACCAATGCAGACATCCCGGTTTTTGCCCCGGTCGCGTAATTGAGGCCCGAGCGCGAGAAGGAGGCGCTCACCGGAAAGGCGCCGCTCGCCGCCGAGGCGATCTTCGCGAGGCCTTGGCCGATCAGTTCCTGGTTCTGGTTCCAGTGATTTCCCGTTCGGCCGGAGATCAGCTTCGCGCTCGACGCCGCTTCCATGAAGCTGACCAGTGCGATGACGAAGGCCGCCGGGAGGAGGGCGACGGCGGCGCTCCAGTCGACTTCGGGAACACCCGGAACCGGAAGCCCCGCCGGAATCGTCCCGACGACCTTGCCGCCGTGCTCCGCGTAGCCCGTCGCGGCGGAAATCGCGGTTGCGACGACGACGACGATCAGCACGGCCGGGAGCTTCGGGAAAAAGCGCTTGGCGAGGATCAGCGCCAGCAACGCGCCGCCGCCGAACAGCGCCGACGGCAGGTGCAGCGCGTGGAGGTTGCGCACCGCTTGCGCGAAGTCGACGAGAAAGTGCGTCGTCTGCGGCATCGAAAGGCCCAGTACGGATGGAACCTGCGACAGGCCGATGATCAGTGCGGCGGCGTTGATAAAGCCGGTCAGAACCGGATGGGACAGCAGGTTCAGCAGCCAGCCGGTGCGCAACGCGCCGAGGGCGAACTGGATGAGGCCCGACATCAGCGCGAGCAGGATCGCGAGCGACAGGAACTCAGGCGTCTCCGCAGGTGCGATCGTGAGCAGGCTCGCGCCGCTCAGCAGCGCGGTCAGCGCGGCGGGACCGGTCGAGAGCTGGCCGCAGGAGCCGAACAGCGCGGCAACGATCGTTGGCAGCAGCGCCGCGTAAAGGCCGACGTGCGTCGGCAGCGACGCGAGCTGCGCGTAGGCCAGCGATTGCGGAATCATCACCAGCGCGACGGTGACGCCCGCAATCGTGTCGCCCCGCCAGGACGCGGCTGACCATTGCCGATGCCATCCGAGAAAGGGCAGCAGTCGCTCGAGGCGCGGGAGCAGTGCCATGGAAACGGGGAGTTCTCGCGGGTGCGGCGGGAAGCGGATAGTAACAAACCGGCTGCGGGCGCAGGCTTGACGCGCTCGCGACTGCGGTCGAATTCGCCGGGCGTTCCCATCTTCGGTCCCGCCCCCTTCGCCAAGTGAGCCGCTCGGTGCGTGCGCGGCCTCGCACTGTCCTCGACGCACATCTGGAGGCTGACAACCGTGCTCGACGACGTTAATATCCGAAATGTTGTCAGACAACAGTTTTGAGACATGAACCCACCCCCGACGGCCAAGCGCGTCTCGCGGCTCAGTGACGAAATCACCCTGCAACTCGAGCGCTGGATCACCGAGCAACAGCTATCGAGCGGTACGCAGTTGCCGACCGAGAAGGTGCTCTGCGAGCGGTTCGGAGTGAGTCGCGCGGTGATCCGCGAGGCGATCTCGCGATTGAAGGCCGACGGCTGCGTGACGACCCGCCAGGGCTCCGGCGCCTTTGTCGCCGCGAGGCCCGGGCAGGGCAGTTTCCGGCTGGTGCGCGGTCTGGAGCATTCGCCGCCGATTCTGTCGGACGAAATGTCGGACATCTTCGAACTGCGCTACCTCGTCGAGACGGGCGCGGCGGAGCGCGCGGCGCTGCGCCGGACCGCAAAAGACCTCGATCGGATGCGCGACGTGCTCGGACGGATGCAGGACGCGCTGGCGGCGCAAGCCGACGCAGTCGGCGACGACGACGCGTTTCATGTCGCGATCGCCGCCGCGACGCACAACTCGCAGATCGAGCGCTTTCAGGCGTTCATGGGCGGGCAGTTCTCGGATTCGCGCGCGCCGACCTGGAGCAGCGACGGTCACCGCAGCGGGCGGGCGCGAGAAGCCCAGGCCGAGCATGTCAGGATTTTCGAGGCAATCAGCCGCGGCAACGCGGGCGCGGCGCGACGCGCCGCGGAAGCGCATCTGGTGAGCGCGGCCCGCCGTCTCGGACTGGATCCGCTGCGTTGGGGCGGCGACAAAACGGAGAGTACGCGATGAACAGGGATACCGAGGCGCTTGCGCCGGGCGAGCGCGACGCGGATTTCTCCGGCGTCGACAAGGCGGCGCTCGTCGAAGCGCTGGCCCGGGTGCTGCCGGCCGGCGCGCTGATGTACGATCCGGAGGACCTGCGCCCGTACGAATGCGACGGCCTGACCGCTTACCGCCAGCTGCCGCTGATCGTCG
Source organism: Aromatoleum sp. (assembly GCF_036675785.1). Classification (NCBI taxonomy): domain Bacteria; kingdom Pseudomonadati; phylum Pseudomonadota; class Betaproteobacteria; order Rhodocyclales; family Rhodocyclaceae; genus Aromatoleum; species Aromatoleum sp. The sequence goes on along the minus strand of NZ_JAKFEF010000075.1, from coordinate 7,090 downwards.
CGCTGCCGACGACCGAGGAGCACGTCGTCGCGGTGCTGCGAACGTGTCACGCGATGGGCGTGCCGGTCGTCGCGCGCGGCGCCGGCACCGGTCTGTCGGGCGGTGCGTTGCCCCATGCGCATGGCGTCGTGCTGTCGCTCGCGCGCTTCAGCCGCATCCTGCATCTGGACCCGCACGCGCGCACCGCGGTCGTGCAGCCTGGCGTGCGCAACCTTGCGATCTCCGAGGCCGCCGCGCCCTACAACCTCTATTACGCGCCGGACCCGTCGTCGCAGATCGCGTGCACGATCGGCGGCAACGTCGCCGAGAACTCGGGCGGCGTGCATTGCCTGAAGTACGGCCTGACGGTGCATAACGTGCTGCGCGTGCGCGGCGTGACGATCGAAGGCGACGTCGTCGAGATCGGCAACCACGGTCTCGACGCGCCGGGCTACGACCTGCTCGCGCTGATCAATGGTTCCGAGGGCATGCTCGCGGTGACGACCGAAGTCACCGTGAAGCTGACGCCGAAGCCGCAACTCGCGCAGTGCGTGCTCGCCGCGTTCGACGACGTCATCCGCGCGGGCGATGCGGTGGCCGAGATCATTGCCGCCGGCATCATCCCGGCGGGGCTCGAGATGATGGACCAGCCGGCGACCGCGGCGGTCGAGCAGTTCGTCCACGCCGGCTATCCGCTCGACGCGAAGGCGATCCTGCTGTGCGAGTCGGACGGCACGCCGGAGGAAGTCGCCGAAGAGATCGCGCGGGTGCGCACGGTGCTCGAAGCGGCCGGCGCGACCGAGATCCGCGTGTCGCGCGACGAGACCGAACGGGTGAAATTCTGGGCCGGGCGCAAGGCGGCCTTCCCGGCCGCGGGGCGCATCTCGCCCGACTACTACTGCATGGACGGCACGATCCCGAGAAAGCGCCTCGGCGAGATGCTCGAAGCGATCCAGTCGATGGAAGGCCAGTACGGCCTGCGCTGCATCAACGTGTTCCACGCCGGTGACGGCAACCTTCATCCGCTGATCCTGTTCGATGCGAACCGGCCGGGCGAGCTCGAACGGGCCGAGGCCTTCGGCGCCGAGATCCTCGAACTGTCGGTCGCGCTCGGCGGGACGATCACCGGTGAGCACGGCGTCGGGATCGAAAAGATCAACCAGATGTGCAGCCAGTTCTCGCGGCCCGAGATCGCGACCTTCTTCCGGGTGAAGGCGGCGTTCGATCCCGCCGGCCTGCTGAACCCGGGCAAGGCGATCCCGACGCTGAACCGCTGCGCCGAATACGGCCGCGAGCGCGTGAGCGCCGGCCATGTTCCGTATCCGGACATTCCGCGTTTCTGATGGACAAGGGCTCGATCCAGTTTTTGCTGGTGGCGGTGCCCGTGCTGTCGCTGGTGGGCTCGTGGCTCGCGTTGAAGGCGGTCGGCGACCGGCGCGCGCGCAGGTCGGACGAACGACAGGTGCAGGACGGCGCAAAGGACAAGGCGAAGGACGAATGAGCGATTCGATCGAACAGTGGCGGGAGCGCGTGCGCGCGGCGGCCGCCGCGGATGCTCCGCTGAATCTGCGCGGCGGCGGCACGAAGGCTTTCTACGGGCGCATGCCGGTCGGCGCCGTGCTCGATACGCGGGCTCATCGGGGCGTCGTGAACTACGAGCCGACGGAGCTCGTCGTCACCGTCCGCGCGGGCACGCCGCTCGCGGAGCTCGAGGCGCTGCTTGCCGAGCGCAACCAGGTGCTCGCGTTCGAGCCGCCCCATTTCGGCGAAGGCGCGACGGTCGGGGGCTGCGTCGCGGCGGGGCTGTCGGGGCCGCGCCGCGCGACCGCGGGCGCCGTGCGGGATTTCGTGCTCGGCGTGAAGATTCTCGACGGACGCGGCGAAGTGCTGTCGTTCGGCGGCGAGGTGATGAAGAACGTTGCCGGCTACGACGTGTCACGGGTGATCGCCGGCAGTCTCGGTACGCTCGGGCTGATCCTCGACGTGTCGCTGAAGGTGCTGCCGCGCCCCGTCGCCGAGACGACGCTGCGTTTCGAACTGAACGAGGCGGATGCGATCTCCCGTCTCAACGACTGGGCCGCTCAACCGCTGCCGCTGTCGGCATCCGCGTGGCATGACGGGACGTTGACGCTGCGCCTGTCGGGTGCGGAGACCGCGGTGCGTGCGGCGGAGCGCAGACTTGGCGGCGCGGCGCTGCCGGCGCCCGTCGCCGACGCGTTCTGGCGGGGCGTGCGCGAGCAGGACAATGAGTTCTTCGCGCCGGTTGCCACGGGTGCCGAAGACGTCCTGTGGCGTCTGTCGCTGCCCAGCTCGGCGGCGCCGCTCAAGTTGGCCGGGCCGCAGTTCATCGAATGGGGCGGGGCGCTGCGCTGGCTGCATTGCGACGCGCCGGCCGCGAGCATTCGCGAGCGCGTCGCGAGCCTCGGCGGTCATGCGACGGCGTTCCGCGGCGGCGACGGCGACGGCGAGATCTTCCAGCCGCTGCCGGCGCCGCTGATGGCGATCCACCGGCGCCTGAAGGCCGCGTTCGATCCGGCCGGCATCTTCAACCCGGGCCGCCTCTACCAGGGACTCTGACATGCAGACCCAGCTTGCCGATTTCATCAAGGACACTGCGGAAGGGCGCGAAGCCGAGGCCATCCTTCGCAATTGCGTGCATTGCGGCTTCTGTACCGCGACGTGTCCGACCTATCAACTGCTCGGCGACGAGCTCGACGGTCCGCGCGGACGCATCTATCTGATCAAGCAACTGCTCGAGGGGCACGACGTCTCCGAGAAGACGCAACTGCACCTCGACCGGTGCCTGACATGCCGCTCGTGCGAGACGACCTGCCCGTCCGGCGTGCATTACAGTCGCCTCGCCGACATCGGCCGGAACATCATCGAGCAGCGCGTGCCGCGGACCGGTGCGGAGCGGGCGAAGCGCTGGGCGCTGCGCGAACTGGTGCCGCGCGCCGGCGTGTTCGGGGCGGCGATGAAGGCGGGGCGCGCCGTTCGCCCGCTGCTGCCGAATGCGCTGCAGGAAAAGGTGCCCGACGTGCGGCGGGCGGGGCCGTGGCCGGCGGCGCGTCATTCGCGCCGGATGATTGCGCTTGCCGGCTGCGTGCAGCCGTCGATGGCGCCGTCGATCAACGCCGCCGCCGCGCGCGTGCTCGACGCGCTCGGGATTTCGCTCGTCGAGCAGCCGGGGGCGGGCTGCTGCGGCGCGGTGCGCTATCACCTCCACGACCAGGAAGGCGGCCGTGCGGATGCGCGGCGCAACGTCGACGCGTGGTGGCCGGCCGTCGAGCGCGGCGAAGTCGAAGCGATGGTGATGACGGCGTCGGGTTGCGGCGTGCAGGTCAAGGACTACGGCCATCTGCTCGCGCAGGACCCGGCCTATGCCGAAAAGGCGACGCGGATCGCGGCGCTCACGCGCGATATCAGCGAAATCGTCGCCGCCGAGGCCGACCGACTCGAAGCGCAACTGCTGAAGCGCCGTGGGGAGCGTCGGCGCGTCGCGTTCCAGTCGCCGTGCACGCTGCAGCACGGGCTGAAGATCCGCGGCGTCGTCGAGCGCCTGCTCGCCGCCGCGGGATACGAGCTCGCGCCGGTGCGCGACGGCCATCTATGCTGCGGCTCGGCCGGGACGTATTCGTTGCTCCAGCCGGAACTCTCGCATCAGCTGCGCGAAAACAAGCTCGCGGCGCTCGGCGAGGGCGGGGCGACGTTGATCGCATCGGCCAACATCGGCTGCATGACGCACCTGCAGGCGGGGACGGCGACGCCGGTCCGGCACTGGGTCGAACTCGTCGATTGCCGGCTGAACGGGTTCCCGCTCTGACGCGACGCCAGCCTGCAGCCCGAGCGTTCCCTACGCACGCGTCTTCCGCTTCGGCTTTCGCAGTCGCCAGCCGGACTTGGGCACCGGTCCGGCAGCTACGGCGGGCCGCTCGCCTGACACGCCCGCGTCGCTTCGCGGGTCTTTCAGTCGCGCGGATTATTCGCGACCAGCATTTTCGCCTCCGCCTCGGCAACTTTCGTCCCGTCCTGGTTCGTGCACACTCCGGACAGGCTGACGATGCCGCCGTCGTGCTTTGGCTTGTCCTGCCGGTCGGTCACGGTCCAGACGATCCTTAGCGTGTCGCCCGCCCGCACCGGCGCGGTGAAGCGCGAAGTGTGCTCGATATAGGCGATGGCCGTCCCGTGGAAGACCATGCCCAACTGCGCGGCCATGAACGACGTCGTGATGTAGCCGTGCGCGATGCGGCTGCCGTAGCGGCTTCGCGCCGCGACCTGCTGATCGACGTGAAGCGGATTTAAGTCGCCGAAGAGACCTGCGCCGAGGACGAGGTGCGTCTCCGTGATGGTCATCGAAGTCTCGAAACAGTCTCCAGTGTTGACTTCGTCATAGCCGCGTCCCGGGTGCATAACTATCTCCTTGGTAATAGAGAGCGAATGGGTGCGTGACGGAATTCACGCCACGTTAAGTAACAAAATGGCATCCCTGCGCCATGACGTCATCACCGTCGGTATGATGGCCGCCACTCGAATTCAGTCGTTTCCATGCCGCTTTTCGTCGAAACCTGCGTCGCGCGCCATGCCGGGGACCGCCACGAGCAGCAGGACCGCGCCGCCGTATTCGCGCACCCGTCGCAACGCGGGGCGATGATGGCCGTTCTCGCCGACGGCATGGGAGGGCACAGCGGCGGCGCGCTCGCGGCCGAAGAGGTAGTGCTCCAGGCAAAACGGAGTTTCGCAACATACGCACCCGAGAGGGAGACTCCCGCACAACTTCTCGAAGGCATCATCGGCGAAGCGCACCAGTCGATCCGCACGGCGCGCTTCGCCACCGACCAGGAACCGCACAGCACCGCGGTCGCGCTCGTGCTCCAGCCGAATCGCATCAGCTGGATTCACTGCGGCGATTCCCGTCTGTATCACTTTCGGGATAGCCGCACAGTGAGCCGCAGCCAGGACCACTCGTTGGTTGCGGAGCTGCAGCGCCGCGGACGCCTGGATGAAGCGGGCGCCCGTTTTCATCCGCGCCGGCACGTGCTGCTGTCCTGCCTCGGCAGCGAGCATCCGCCGCAGACGGAACTCGGAGCGGCCGTTCGCCCGACTGCGGGCGACTGCTTCCTGCTCTGCTCGGATGGGCTGTGGGCGCACTTTCCCGACGAGGAACTTGCGCAGACGGTCGCGTCGCTCCCCGCCCGAGCCGCTGCGGAGAAGCTCGTAAACAGCGCGCGCAAGCGGGCCGCGGGCGCCGGCGACAACATCTCCCTCGTCATCATCAGGCTGAACGACGCGGAAACGGCGGGCGCGGCGCGCACTCTGTCATAAACGCAGCCAGTTGCGTCGCCAGAAGACCGCCGCCATCACGAGGGCGACGCCTCCCATCAGGCCGATCGCGGTGTAGAAGCCGTTGTGCCGCTCGATGAGCGGCATCCAGTCGAAATTCATGCCGAAGATGCCGGTGATCAACGTGGTCGGCAGGAACAACGTCGTCAGCACGGTCAGGATGCGCACCTCGACGTTGAGGCGGTTGCTGACCGACGACAGATAGATATCCATCAGGTCGCTGAGAAGCTCCCGCACCGCGTCCAGCGTTTCGACGACGTGGATGGTGTGATCGTGGATGTCGCGCAGATAGAGCCGCGTCTCGTCACTGAAAAACTTGCTCTCTCCGCGGATGAGACCATTTAGCACCTCTCGCAGCGGCCAGATCGCCCGGCGCAGCAAATGGGTGTCGTGCTTGACGAGGTTGATGGTCTTCAGCAGCGCCGGGGTGGGGCTCGCGAGTGCGTCGTCTTCGAGATCCTCAGCGGTGTCTCCCAACCGATCGACGACGACGAAATACTGGTCGACGATCGCATCGAGCAGCATGTAGGCGAGATAGTCGGTGCCGTGCCGCAGCAGCGGCGATTGCGGCGACCTCAGTCGCTCGCGGACCGGCGCGAACCGGCCGCTGTGGCGCTCCTGGAAGGTCAGGACGAAGTTCTCGCCGAGCACGATGCTGACCTGGTCGGAGGTCAGCGCGCGGCTCTCCGCGTCGTATTCGAAGACCCGCGCGACGCAGTACAGATAGCCGCCGTAATCCTCGATCTTCGGGCGCTGATGCGTATTGAGGATGTCCTCGAGCACGAGCGGATGCAGGTGGAAGCGGCGGCCGATTTCCCCGAGGATTTCCGGGTCCTGCAGACCGTACACGTTCAGCCATAGCCTCGCGCGGGTGCGGCGGTATTGCCGCGACTCGGCGATGCTCGCGAAGCTGCGCTCCTCGATTCCTCTTTCGTCATACGCGATCAGGGAAATCTGCGGATGTTCGGTCTTCACGTCGCCGACATGCACGAGCGTGCCGGGCGGCAGCCCGGCTTTCGCAGGGGTCAGCGACTTCGCTTTGCGGCGTTTGCTGCCGGGGCGTTTCGTAGCCATGTGGTGCATCGCAAAAAAATGAGGTTGCGTCCGGGCCGGGTATCAGTATTATCCCCTATGCGCTGCATTTCGCCGATCAGGTGGGAAGCAACAAATTGACATAAGAACGATAGGGTGACGGCGCAATTACCCGTAGGTTTATGTGGATCAGGGGGAGGGCCGATGCTCGGATCCCGGGTAGCGCGCCTTCGCGCCATCCGGTATCGGGCGTCTGCCGATGGTGATCCATCCGGATTTCCTAACACCAACCAGTCAGGGAGAATGGCCAATGCCTCTGTTGATCGGAGTGCCTGCGGAGACCGTTCCGGGCGAGCGACGCTTGTCGATCGTTCCGGACGTGGTCAAGCGATACCTCGGCCTTGGCGCGCAAGTGATGATGGAGTCTGGCGCCGGCCAGCCCGCGCACTACCGCGACGAGAGCTTTTCGGACGTGAAGATGGCGTCGTCGGGCGATGAAGTCGTGTCGGCCGCCGACGTCGTCTTCTGTGTACAGCCGCTGTCCCCGGAACGGATTGCTGCAATGCGGGAAGGCACGGTGCTGATCGGCCTGCTGCAGCCGTGGTCCGATGCCGAACGCGTGAAGCTGCTGATGGACAAGCGCATCACCGCGTTCGCGATGGAACTGCTGCCGCGGATCTCGCGCGCGCAGAGCATGGACGTGCTGTCGTCGCAAGGCGCGGTGTCCGGCTACGAATGC
>NZ_JAKFEF010000052.1:0-41415 GCF_036675785.1 Aromatoleum sp. | reverse complement strand
CTGGCGGGCATGAAGGACTCGAAGGTCATCGTCGCGATCAACAAGGACCCGGAAGCGCCGATCTTCCAGGTCGCCGACTACGGGCTGGTCGGGGATCTGTTCGAGGTCGTGCCGGAACTGACGGGTGCGGTAGGCTGACGCTGGGCGAAGCCGGGCCGGACCGGGGAAGACGAGCTTGGATATCCCTGCCTCGTTGATCCCCATGTCCTGGCAGTGGGCTTCGCTGGTCGTCGCGGCCGCCGTGCTCTACCGGCTTTTCCGCGAGGCTCCGTGGACGCGTCTCGCGGTTTCGACGCAACTCCACCTGCTGCTCGGATTGGTCGTCTGCCTGACCTTGCTGTGGACCCTGAAGGCCGGTGTGAAACCCGGGCTGAATCTCCACTTTCTCGGTGCGATGGCCGCGACGCTGATGTTCGGCCCCGCGCTGGCGACCGTGGCGCTGGGGCTCGCGCTCATCGGGATCACGGTAAACGGTTCGCTCGACTGGCAGGCGTGGCCGCTCGATTTTTTGCTGATGGCGGTCGTGCCGATCCAGATCGCGCGGCTGTGGTTGTCGGGCATCGAACGGTACCTGCCGGCACACTTTTTCGTCTTCATTTTCGTCGTCGCATTCGTCGGCTCGGCAGTGACCGTGATGCTGCAGGGCGTCGTCGCGGCGGCGCTGCTCGCGCTGATGGGAGCCTATCCGGCCGCCTTTCTCGTGAGCGACTACCTTCCCTACCTCCTGTTGCTCGGGTTTTCGGAAGCGTGGATGAGCGGGGCGGCGATCACCTTGATGGTGGTATATCGACCCGACTGGGTATCGGCGTTCGACGATCGCCGATACCTGATCGACAAGTAATCAGAGCGGCTGCAAGAGCCGCGAACTACAACATGCACTGGAGCAATTCGAAGATGAGCCAATACGCTGCACCGATTCGCGACCTGCAGTTCGTCATGCGTGAACTGGCCGGCCTGGAAGAAGTCGGGAGACTTCCGGGCTGCGAAGAGGTTTCCACCGATCTCGTCGATGCGATTCTCGACGAGGCGAACAAGTTCGCAAGCGGAGTGCTCGCGCCGCTCAACCGGATCGGCGACCAGGAAGGTGCGAAGTGGGATCACGGCAAGGTCACGACCGCGCCGGGCTGGAAGGAAGCGTACCGGCAGTTCTCCGAGTCCGGGTGGACGTCGCTCGCCTGCGATCCGGAATTCGGTGGTCAGGGCCTGCCGAAGCTCGTCGCGACCGCGGTCATGGAAATGTGGAACTCCGCAAACATGGCCTTTTCGCTGTGCCCGATGCTCACCAGCGGCGCGATCGAGGCGGTGACCCTTCGCGGCAGCGACGAGCAGAAGGCAGCGTACCTGCCGAAAATGATCAGCGGCGAATGGACCGGGACGATGAATCTGACCGAGCCCCAGGCCGGCTCAGATCTCGCAGCGGTGCGCACCCGCGCCGAACCACAGGCGGACGGAACGTATCGCATCTTCGGCCAGAAGATCTTCATCACGTACGGCGAACACGACATGACGGACAACATCGTCCATCTCGTGCTCGCGCGGCTGCCGGATGCGCCCGAAGGGGTGAAGGGCATCTCGCTGTTCGTCGTGCCGAAGTTCCTGCTCAACGCGGACGGCACGCCCGGCGCGCGCAACGACGTGCACTGCGTGTCGATCGAGCACAAGCTCGGCATCCACGCGAGCCCGACCTGCGTGCTCGCCTTCGGCGATAACGGCGGCGCGATCGGCACCCTCGTCGGCGAAGAGAACCGCGGCCTCGAATACATGTTCATCATGATGAACGAGGCACGTTTCGCGGTCGGGATGGAAGGTCTCGCGTTGTCGGAGCGGGCCTACCAGCACGCGTTGACGTATGCGAAGGACCGCGTCCAGGGCACGGAAGCGGGCGTCCGCGGCGGGCCGAAGGTTTCGATCATTCATCACCCCGACGTGCGGCGGATGCTGATGTCGATGAAGTCGACGACCGAGGCGATGCGGGCGCTGGCCTACGTCGTCGGCGCGGCGACCGACGTTGCGCATCTGCACGCCGACCCGGCCGTGCGCGCGCAGAAGCAGGCTTTTGTGGATCTGATGATCCCGGTCGTCAAGGGATGGTTCACCGAGAACTCGATCGACATCGCGTCGACCGGCGTGCAGGTCCACGGCGGAATGGGCTTCATCGAGGAAACCGGCGCCGCCCAGCACTTCCGCGACGCGCGCATCACGACGATCTACGAAGGCACGACGGCGATCCAGGCGAACGACCTGATCGGCCGCAAGATCGCGCGCGAGAGCGGCGTCACCGTGAAGGCAGTCATTGCGGAAATGCGTGATGTCGAATTCCGGCTCGCGGATCAGCAGGGCGAGACCTTCGCCGCGATTCGTGAGTCGCTGAAGTCCGGCATCTCGGCGCTCGAGTCTGCGGTCGAGTACATCCTCGCGACTTACAACGACGACATCAAGGCCGCGTCAGTCGGCTCGGTGCCGTTCCTGAAGCTCTTCGGCATCGTTGCTGGAGGATGGCAGATGGCCCGGGCTGCGCTCGTGTCGCAGGCGCAGATCGCCCGAGGTTCCGACGACGAGTTCTATCGGACCAAGCTCGTGACGGCGCGCTTCTACGCGGACCATGTCCTGCCACTCGCGTCGGCCCTCGGCTACGCCGTCGTCCATGGTGCTCCGGGCGCGCTCGAACTCGACGAGGCCCAGTTCTAAACCGGATTTTCGGGCGGGCTCCCCGCCCGATCTCCGCCAAAAAAAGGCCGACCTGCGCGAGCAGGCCGGCCTTTCTTGCGTCGGTACGCTTACTGGACTTTCGCCTTCGCGCGCAGATCGGCGATATGCTTCTCGACCTTCTGCTGCTGCAGGCGCTGTTCGAGTTGCGGCTTCACTTCCTCGAACGCGGGAGCCTTCATCTCGCGAACGTCGTCGAGCCGGATCACGTGGTAACCGAAGTCGCTCTTGACCGGGGTCATCGTGTACTGACCCTTTTCGAGCTTGACCATCGCGTCCGAGAACGGCTTGACGAACATCCCGGGGTTGCTCCAGCCGAGTTCGCCGCCTTCGTCCTTCGAGCCAGGGTCTTTCGACTGTTTCGCCAGCGTTTCGAACTTCTCACCCGCACGCAGCTTCGCGATGATCCCCTTCGCCTCGTCCTCGGTCTCGACGAGCACGTGGCGGGGCTTGTATTCCTTCGAGCCCATCTGGCTCTTGATGCCTTCGTACTCTTTGCGGAGCTCGGGCTCGCCGATCGGGTTGGCTTTCACGTAGTCCTGGATGTATGCGCGAATCAGGACCGCCTGGCGCGCGAGGTCCATCTGCGCCTGGGTTTCCGCCTTCTTGTCGAGGCCCTTCTTGGAGGCTTCCTGGGCGAGCACTTCGCGCCGCACGAGTTCTTCGCGCACCGCGTCGCGCAATTGCGGGCTGTCCGGCGCGCCCTGGGCACGTTGCTCGTTCAGCATCACGTCGACGCGGGTCGCGGGAATCGCGGTGCCGTTGACAGTCGCAGCGGGCGCGGCGGCGCCGGCGGCATGGGCGATCAGGCCGGCCATCAGACCGAGGGCGAGGCGGCTGGGAAAACGTTTCATCAAGAATCCTTCCTGGTTGGTTGAGTTTTTGCCTCATCGGCCGTCAGTGCGCGAATCGCGAGGGCGTGGACGCGTGTCCGCATCATCTCACCAAGCGCGCCGTAAATGAGTCGATGGCGAGCCACCGTGTTCTTGCCTTCGAAACACTCGGCCACGATCGTCAGCCGGTAATGCCCGCCGCCTCCACGCGCACCGGCGTGGCCGGCGTGGAGCGCACTCTCGTCCTCGATCTCGAGGGACTCGGGCTGGAGCGCCAGCAGGCGCTGGCGGATATCCTCGACGGTCGTCATGGCAGCACCTTCTTGTAGGGCCGGACGCTGACGCGGGCAAAGACGCCGGCTTTCACGTAAGGATCCTCGGCGAGCCAGCGCTCGGCGTCGCCTTGGGAGGCGAACTCGGCGATGACGAGGCTGCCGAAGAAGCCGGCGGGCCCCGGATCGGGAGAGTCGATCGCGGGCATCGGCCCGGCGACGATCAGGCGTCCCTCGTCGCGCAGGGCTTCCAGGCGTGCAAGGTGTGCCGGGCGCGCGTTCATTCGTGCGTCGAGCGAACCGGGCGCGTCCTCGCAGATCAGGGCGTAAAGCATCAAGTGGTTTCCTCTTCGATATGGCGCGACAGGTAAAACCCCTGGGCGAGAACGAACGCGAGCATCAAGCCCATGCCGCCGAAAAGCTTGAAGTCGACCCAGGTTTCTTCGGAGAAGTTATATGCGACGTAAAGATTGAGGGCGCCCATCGCGATGAAAAACGCGGCCCACGCGAAATTCAGGCGCGTCCACACAGGGTCCGGAAGCTTGACCTGGGCTTCGAGCATCTTGCGGATCAGGTTGCGGCGGAAGAGCAGCACGGAAAGCGAGAGCACGCAGCCGAATAGCCAGTAAAGCGCGGTCGGCTTCCACTTGATGAAAGTGGGATTCTGGAACACCAGTGTCGCGCCCCCGAACACAAGGATGATCGCGAGGCTGATCCATAACGTCGTATCGACTTTGCGATGGCGGGCCCAGACCCACGCAATCTGGCCGATGGTCGCGACAATCGCGACGACGGTCGCAAGCAGGATGGGCGCCTGCGCGACGCTGACGCCGCTGCCGAGCCAGGCCGCGGCCAGCTCCCGCGCGGCCTCCGGGTTTCCGCCCGCGAGCTTGTACGCCACGAAGAAAAGGATGACGGGAAGGAGGTCGAATAGGATTTTCATGCGGCGGGATTATACCGAGTTGTTTCAGCGGGGCAGCCGTCGGCGGTCCAGTCGTGTCAGGCAACCGCTCCGGAGGCGGCGCTGCGGAAATCGATCCCGGGTGTAGCCTTGCAGGATATGCGCGCCGGCGCGGGCATTTCGCTCACGAGGCGATTCCGGTCTCTTTCGACCCGGCCGCACGCGCGGCGGCGCTGCGGGATTTGTTTACCGGCAAGTGCAGCACGGTGCGCAGGCCGCCTCCCGTACGCGGGATCAGGTCGAGCCGGCCTTCGTGCGAGCGGATGATCCGCTCGACGATCGCGAGTCCGAGCCCCGCGCCTTTCGTGTTGGAGCGCGCATTCTCGAGACGGGTGAAGGGATGGCGCATCCGGTCCATTTCGCTCTCGGGAATTCCGGGGCCGCGATCGGCCACTTCGATCATCACTTCATTATTTCCCGCGGTGAGCGTGAGGTCGATCGGCTTGCTGTCGCCCGCGTAACGGATCGCATTGTCGATCAGATTAGCAAGCGCGCGGCGCAGCGACAGACCGCGCACTGCAAGGATCAGGCGGTCGGGGAGATCGGTACGCAGATCGATCCCGCGGAGCCGGTAAGGTTCGACGAGATCGGTCACGAGCGCCACTAGGTCGAGCGACTGCATCGGCTCCTGCGGCTCGCCGCGTCCGAAATCGAGGAACTGGCCGATGATGCGATCCATCTCCTCGACATCCGTGACCATCGCGGCGATGTCCGTTTCCGGCGCACCTGACATTTCGACGCCGAGGCGCAGTCGGGCGAGCGGCGTGCGCAGATCGTGGGACACGCCGGCGAGGATCAACGCGCGGTCCGCATCCGTCCGCGCGAGATCGCCCGCCATCTGGTTGAACGCCTTCGCGACGGTCGCGATCTCCTGCGGGCCGTGTTCGGGCAGATGCGGCGGCGTGCGTCCACTCCCGACGACGCGTGCGGCGCGGGCGAGGTTGCGCAGCGGTACGCTGATCCGGGACACGATCAGATAGGCGCCGAGCAGCGCGGCGAGCAGGGCGCCCCCGCCCCAGGTCAGCCACTCGATCGCGCGTGTCTGCTTCAGGCGCTCGGACGGCAGCATGACCCAGAAATCCTCGGTGTCTTCGGGATCGAGACGAAAGCTGATCCAGAAGCCGTCGAGTGTCTTCCAGCGCGCCGCAAAGCGGGTGTGGGCGCCGAGCTGGCGGCGGATCTCCTCGGTCAGCAGTCGCATTTCCCGCGTGTCGGCCAGCGGCAGGATTTCGTCCGAAGCCTCGGCGGGGTAGATGCGGATCCCTTCGAGAGCCGCCAGGTCGATCAGCAGTTCCGTACGCCGTTCGGAGTCGGCGTTGATCAGCGCGGTCCGCGTGAGGTTGACGACGCTCGCGGCCATTTGCGCGAGGTCGCGCGCACGCACCGGATCTTCGAAATGACGGAAGATCTGCGACCACGCCGTGAGCGCGAGAGTCAGCAGCAGCGCGATCAGCAGAAAAGTCTGCCCGATCAGCGTGCGCGGCAACACCCGCTCCGCGAGGCGTCGCGGCGCTCGTTCCGACAAGCCCGCCGGGGAGGGCTGGAAATCAGCTCTCGGTGGTGGCTTTTGCGTCATCAGGTACGAAGACGTATCCGAATCCCCAAACAGTCTGGATGTACCGCGGCTTGGCCGGATCGTCTTCGACCAGCTTGCGCAGGCGGCTCACCTGAACATCGATCGCACGGTCGAAAACGCCGTATTCGCGTCCGCGCGCGAGTTCCATCAGCTTGTCCCGCGACAGCGGCTGGCGCGGATGCTGCAGCAGCACTTTGAGCAGCGAGAACTCGCCGGTGGTCAGCGAAATTTCTTCATCGTCCCGCGTCAGGGACCGCACGCCGAGATTTACGCGCACGCGCCCGAAGCTGACGATTTCGTCCTCGGCGGTCGGCGCGCCGGGAAGGGTGGGGGGCTGGCGGCGCATGACCGCGTGGATGCGCGCGACCAGTTCGCGGGGGTTGAACGGCTTGGCGAGGTAGTCGTCCGCTCCCATCTCGAGGCCGATGATGCGGTCGACGTCGTCGCCCTTGGCCGTGAGCATGATGATCGGCATCGCGTTGTTGTCGGCGCGAAGGCGGCGGCAGATCGCGAGCCCGTCCTCGCCGGGGAGCATGAGGTCCAGCACCATCAGGTCGAAATGCTCGCGGTGCAACGCCCGGTCCATCGACGGCGCGTCGATCACGGCCTTCACGGTAAATCCCTGCTCCTGCAGGTATCTCGACAACAGGTCGCGCAAGCGGGCGTCGTCGTCCACCAGTAACACTCTATATCGGATTTTTGTATTCATGAGCCGCATCCTATCCCAGTGGAGATTTAGCGAGCTAGCGGTTCGGATGCCGGTTTGAGGGCGCCGAGTAACGCTTCGTAAGTCGCTGTGAAATATGCAACGTTTCCTTACCGCCTTGCTAAAAACCTTTGCTTCCACTCCCCTGTTCGGGGTATTTCCTAGTATTTTCATGGTATTTACAGTTCCTGCTGCGAAGAGGCGCAAGACCATCATGAAACATCGCCGACCAGCCCAGAGCCTTTCGGTGTCAGGCAGCCCGGCTTTTTCCTGTACGGGCAGGACGCAAGCGTCGTCGCATGGGGTACGGATCGGCCTGCTGCTCGCAGCGCTGTCTCCGGTGCTCCCCGCATTCGCCGAAACGCCGGTCCTCGTCGCCGACGAAGCGGTGCTCGTCTATCCTTCCGCGATGGACCAGCGTCGCGCCGAACTGCGGCGCGCACTGACGAGCGGCGCGGATATTCCAATGGTAAAGCGAGAACGGCAGAGATTGTCGCCGGAAGAACGCGATGCGTTGAACCGGGAACTGCGCCAGGCGCTGCGCGGCGCATACGACTCGGCCAACCCTGCGGAAAAGTAATCAGGCGGATCGGACGAACAGTCTTCCATATCCGTTTTCCCCCTGTTCCGATCACCCTCGATGAGCGCGGTCCATCCCGGACCTGCGCTCTTTTTCCTTTCGATATCCGTGCCGGTAAAATACCGCGCTTATGAAAATTCTTGCAATCGAGACGTCGTGCGAGCACGCAAGCGTCGCCCTGCTGGTCGATGGAGACGTCATGGAGCGCCGGCTCGAAGGGCATGCGAACCACTCCGAGCATCTGCTGCCGACGGTGCGGTCGCTACTGGCGTATGCCGGTCTGGAACTGGACAGTCTGGACGCGATCGCTTTCGGAGCCGGGCCCGGTGCATTCACGGGACTCCGGCTGGCGTGCGGGACGGTGCAGGGCCTTGCGATCGGAGCCGACCTCGGGGTCGTTCCGGTGTCGAGCCTCGCGGCGCTTGCGCTGCAGGGAGAGGGCGACGCCGTTTTCGTTGCGACCGACGCGCGGATGGGGGAAGTCTATTCGGCCGCCTACCGGGTTAGCGGCGGGGTTAACGGCGCGGAGGTCACGGAATGCCGCCGGCCGATGTGCACGCCGCCCGCGCAACTCGCGTTGCCGCCCGACGGGTCGTGGTTCGGGATCGGCTCGGCGCTGCGGGTTTACGCAGCAGACCTTCCCGCATCCCTGCTTGCCCGCCTGAGCGCGCAAAACGCGGTAGCGGTGCCTCGTGCAGCCGATGTCGCGCGGCTTGCCGCATCCCGTTACCTTGCCGGCGAAGTCGTCGCACCCGAAGCGGCCGTCCCGCTCTACGTTCGCGACAAGGTCGCACTGACGACGGCGGAGCGGCTCGCACGCGGAGGCCGGGCCTGATGGCAGGCTCGGCCGTCTTCGCTCCGATGACCGAACTCGATCTCGACTGGGTCGTCGAGAACGAGGCGGAACTGCACGCGTTTCCGTGGACGCGCGGCAACTTCGTCGATTCTCTCGTCGCGGGGTACGGCGCCTGGGTGCTTCGCGACGCGGCGCAGCCGGTCGCGTATGCGGTGATGCTGACCGTCGTCGACGAAGCGCATCTGCTCAACATCAGCGTCGCGCAGCGTGCCCAGCGGGCGGGCGCCGGCGGCCGTCTGCTGCGGCAGCTTTTCGACGAAGCGCGCGCCCGTGGTGCCTCCCAATTCTTTCTCGAAGTGCGCCCGTCGAACGACGCGGCGATCGCCCTGTACCGTCGCCACGGATTCGAGCCGATCGGACGGCGCAAGGGCTACTATCCGGCGCGTGACGGCGGGCGCGAGGACGCGATCGTGATGAGGCGGGAGCTGTGAGCGTACGCCGCGGCGCGGTCCTGCGGGAAATGGGTCTCGCTCCTCTGTGGCGCCTGCGCGCGACGGATGACGCCGATTCTTGCGACGAGTCGGCCGATCGCGCAGGCGTCGAGTCCGTCGCGCCTTCGCTTCCTGCTGAAGGCGGGCCCGCACCGATCGCGCATAGGCTGTCCGGGGGCGACGCGAGCGGAGTTTCCGCTCGGGGAGTTCCGGCCGCTTCCCCGGCGGCGACGCCCCGTACCGTCACCGGCCTGCCCTCCGGTGCCGAACGCATTTCCCGGTTTTTCGCCGCTGCGCCGGTCGCGGCGCCGGCAGCGATCCCGCACGGTGGCGCCGACTCGTCCGGGAGGGCTGAACGCATTTCGCAGCTCGACTGGGACGCGCTCGAAGCGGACATTCGCGGATGCACTGCCTGTCGCTTGTGCGAGCGGCGCAAGCAGGCGGTGCCCGGGGTCGGCGACCGGCGCGCGGATTGGATGCTCGTCGGGGAGGGGCCCGGTGCGGAAGAAGACCAGCGGGGCGAGCCTTTCGTCGGCGCTGCCGGAAAACTGCTCGATGCGATGCTCGCCGCGATCGGGCTCGCGCGCGGCGAGAACGTGTATATCGCGAATGCGGTCAAGTGTCGGCCGCCGCACAACCGCACGCCCGAAAGCGGCGAGATTTCGACGTGCTCTCCGTATCTCGCGCGGCAGATCGAACTCGTCCGGCCGCGGCTGCTCGTCGCACTCGGACGACCCGCGGCGCTTGCGCTGCTGAACGCCGAAGTGAGCATCGGCGCTTCGCGCGGCAAGATCTTCCATCGCGGTGAAACGCCGGTCGTCGTCACCTACCATCCCGCTTACCTGCTGCGCAATCAGGCGGACAAGGCGAAAGTCTGGGAAGACCTGTGTTTCGCCCGCCGCGTCATGTGCGAGCTCGGGCAGCGCTGACCGGGAGCGGCGCGGGTTCAGCTACGGCAGGATCGAGGACGTTCGGCGCCACGAATCCGGTCTCCGCTTCGCAGGCGAGCTGCGCCGCGCGGTCGAGTGCGCGATCGCAGGGTGCGCGGCGGTCCGTCGCGAGCAGGAGGCGCTCGGGCAGGGCGGTTCGGCGACAGGCATTCATCGCTAATCGTTATCGGCGACGTTGTTCAGGCGGGGGCGAGGCGTGAAGCGAGGCCCGTACGGCGGATCACGAATTTCTCCAGTTCCGCCACGCAGAACACCAGCAGTCCGGCACCGATGACCTTGCCCCACTCGAGCGCCGACAGGCCGGCCGAGCCGAACAGCGCCTGCATGCCCGGCGCGTGGGTAAAGGCGATCTGCAGCGGGATGCAGGCGGCGATCGCGAGCAGCACGTAGCGGTTGCCGGTCAGTCCGTCGCGACTGCAGACGGACCCGAGGATGGAGCGGCTGTTGACGAGGTAGAACATTTCGGCGACAACCACGGCGTTGACGGCCATCGTGCGCGCCGTCTCGATACCGTTGCCGGCGTTCAACTCCCACAGGAAAAGTCCGAGCGCGCCGGTCATCATCAGTACCGACACCATCAGCACCCGCCAGACGAAGAAACCCGACAACAGCGCTTCGCCGGGCGCGCGGGGACGGCGGTTCATGATGCCGCGCTCGGCCGGCTCGAACGCGAGCGCGAGGCCCAGCGTGCTCGACGTGACCATGTTGATCCACAGCACCTGGGCCGGCGTCAGCGGCAGGGTCAGTTCGAAGAGGATCGCCGCGATGACGACCAGCGCTTCGCCGCCGTTGGTCGGCAGCATGAAGAGCACGAATTTCTTCAGGTTGTCGTAGACGGCGCGGCCTTCGCGCACCGCGGAGGCGATGGTGGCGAAGTTGTCGTCGGCGAGCACTATGTCGGAAGCTTCCTTGGCCGCCTCGGTGCCCTTCATGCCCATCGCCACGCCGACGTCGGCGCGCTTCAAGGCCGGGGCATCATTCACGCCGTCGCCGGTCATCGCGACGACCTGTCCATCGTCCTGCAGCGCCTGCACCAGGCGCAGCTTGTGCTCGGGGCTCGCGCGCGCGAATACGTCGACTTCCATCGCGACGCGGCGCAGCGCGGCCTCGTCCATGATGGCCACTTCCGCCCCGGTGACCGCCGGCTTGCCGAGGCCGATCGCGAGCTGCGCGCCGATCGCGCGCGCGGTCTCCGCGTGGTCGCCGGTGATCATCTTCACGCGGATGCCCGCGCGATGACATTCGCCGACCGCCGCGATGGCCTCTTCGCGCGGTGGGTCGATGATGCCGACCAGGGCCAGCAGCGTGTAGCCCGATTCGACGTCGGAAAAGGCGAGGCGCTCAACGTCGGGCGCGGTGCGCTTGCAGGCGAGCGCGAGCAGGCGCAGGCCCTGCGCGGCCGTATCGGTCGCCATTCGCCGCCAGTAATCGACGTCGAGCGGGTACTCACCATCGTGGTTCAACTGCGCGACGCATATGTCGAGAATGCGCTCGGGCGCCCCCTTGACGAAGATCCACGGCTCGCCGTCGCCGTCGCGGTGGTACGTCGCCATGAAACGGTGCTGCGACTCGAATGGGATGGAGTCGATCCGCGGCCACGCCGCTTCGCCGGCATGCGGCGTGAAGCCGACCTTGTTGCCCAGCACGAGCAAAGCGCCTTCGGTCGGGTCGCCTTCCACATGCCACAGGCCATGGTCTTCGCGCAGGCGGGCATCGTTGCACAGCACGCCGGTGCGGATCGCCATCGAGAGCGCCGGAAAATGCTCGGGATCGATGATCCGCCCGTCGATACTCAAGTCGCCCACCGGGGCGTAGCCGACGCCTCCGACATCGAAAACGTGTCCGGCGCAGACGACGCGCTGCACCGTCATTTCGTTGCGCGTCAGCGTGCCGGTCTTGTCGGAACAGATCACCGTTACCGAACCCAGCGTTTCCACCGCTGGCAGGCGCCGGATGATCGCGTTGCGCCGGGCCATCCGCTGCACGCCGAGCGCGAGGGTCACCGTCATGATCGCCGGCAGTCCTTCGGGAATCGCCGAGGCGGCCAACGCGACGACCATCAGGAACATCTCCGCGGGCGCGTGATCGCGCAACACGGTGCCGAGCACGAAGGTCGCGGCCGACATGCCGAGCGTAGCCAGCGCCAGCACCCGCCCGAACCGGTCGATCTGCCGTAGCAAGGGCGTCGTGAGGCTCTGGACGCCAGCCAGCATCTGGTTGATCTTGCCCAGTTCCGTCGCCACTCCGGTCGCGACGACGACACCGGTGGCCTGGCCATGGACGACGAGGGTGCCCGAGTAGGCCATGCCATAGCGGTCGCCGAGCGGGGCGTCGGCGGCGACCGCGTCGCTGCTCTTCTCGACGGGTTGGGATTCACCCGTCAGTGCGGCTTCTTCCACCCGCAGCGTCTTGACGGAAACGAGGCGCAGGTCTGCCGGCACCCGGTCGCCGGAAGCGAGCAGCACCCGGTCGCCTCGCACCAGTTCGGCGGCGTCGATCTCGCGGCGCTCGCCGTCGCGGATCACCGTGGCGTGCGGCGAGAGCATCGCGCGGATCGCATCGAGCGCGGCTTCAGCTTTGCCTTCCTGGATGAAACCGATGATCGCGTTGATCACGACCGCGGCGATGAGCACGCCGGTGTCGACCCAGTGACCGAGAAACGCCGTGATCGCCGCCGCACCGAGCATCACGTAAAGCAGGATGTTGTGGAACTGCAGCACCAGCCGCAAGAGCGGTCCGCGCCGCTTCGGCGGGGCCAGCTGATTCCGCCCGTAGCGGGCGATACGACGGCCGGCTTCGGCTGCCTGCAGGCCATCCGGACCGGTCTGCAGTGCGTGCTCGATCTGGGCGTGGGACAGCGTATGCCATCGGGTAGACACCGCCTTTCCCGAGCCGTCGATGATCGAGCGATCCGTCATGGAGGTGGCCTGTCCCTGGTCCTGGAAATATGAGGGCCGCAAACGGCGAAACAAAGGAAAGTGCTTGAAAAGTTTACCAAATCAGCACAGGACGGTCCAACGGCGGGCAGGCCGGGCGCAGCGGCGGGGCCGCGACGGCGCTTCGCGGCCCGAAGCGATCACTCTCCGCCCTCGGGACGGATGGCTCGGGCCGGGAGGGGCGGCCGTGGCTCAGTGCGGGTGGTCTTCGAGAAGCGTGACGGAGTCGAATTCGCGCTGGTTCTGTTCGTGCCGCAGCTTCACGAGGTACATCGTGCCGGCGACGAACAGACCGAACAGGGCGATCACGGCGTGGATCGACAGCCCGGACATGATCAGCACCGCGTAGAGCCCGGTCATCACGAGGATCGAGAGGTTTTCGTTGAAGTTCTGCACCGCGATCGAATGGCCGGCGCCCATGAGGATGTGCCCGCGATGCTGCAGCAGCGCGTTCATCGGCACGACGAAGAAGCCGGCCAGCGCGCCGACCAGCACCATCAATCCCATCGCAACCGGGACGTGGGTCACGCCGACCATCACCATCACGACGAGCCCCATTGCGATGCCGATCGGAATGACGCCGACCGACCTTCGCAGACTGATCATCCGCGCCGCCATCATCGCCCCCAGCGCGATGCCGATCGCGACGACGCCCTGCATCATCGACGCCTGGGAGAGGTTGAAGCCGAGATTGTGCTCGGCCCACTTGATCACGATGAATTGCAGCGTCGCGCCGGCACCCCAGAACAGCGTCGTCACCGCGAGCGAGATCTGGCCCAGCTTGTCGCGCCACAGCAGCTTCAGGCAGTGGTTGAAGTCGTGGATGAGGTAGATCGGGCTGTTCTTCAGCGGCTTGTGATCGACGCCGGTGTCCGGGATGTACAGGTTGATGATCCCGCCGACGATGTAGAAGAGGCCGACGATGCCAACCGTCGCCTGGAACGGCCCGTCGATCAGCGGCAGGTCGAGTCCGGCGAGCCACACCGTCATATCCGGGCGGATCAGTACGCCGCCGAGAACGGTGCCGAGGATGATCGCGCCGACCGTCAAGCCCTCGATCCAGCCGTTGGCGACGACGAGAAGGCGGTGCGGAAGGTATTCGGTGAGGATGCCGTACTTCGCCGGCGAATACGCTGACGCGCCGAATCCGATCACCGCATAGGCGAACAGCGGGTGCGCGCCGAGGAACAACATCAGGCAGCCGCCGATCTTGATCGTGTTCGCGATCAGCATCACCCGCCACTTCGGCATCGAGTCGGCGAACGCGCCGACGAATGCCGCCATCGCGACGTAGGAGACGGTGAAGAACAGCTTCAGCAGCGGTTCGAATTGTTCCGGTGCCGCCATGTCGCGGAGGAGCGCGATCGCGATGATCAGCAGGGCGTTGTCGGCGAGCGCAGAGAAGAACTGCGACGCCATGATGATGTAGAAGCCGAGCGGCATCGGAAAGGGGCGCCGTCACATGGACCAAAGGGCGGTTTATATCACGAAGGCTGTACTTTGTTCCGATTACCCTTGCCGCCTGTCGGATCGACAGGAATCGCGGGATCGCCGGGGCACTGTAGCGCCTCCACCTGTGGTCTAATCGCCCAGAATAAACAACACTTATGGAGTGACGATGGCAGAGCGCAGACTGCAGGTCTTTCACGCGGTGGCCAAGCACGGCTCTTTCACGCGCGCGGCGGAGCATCTCTTCATGACCCAGCCGGCCGTTACCTTCCAGATCAAGCAGCTCGAGGAGCACTTCAACACGCGGCTCCTCGAACGCGGGCACGGGCACGTCGGGCTGACACCGGCGGGCGAGGTCGTCCTCGCATACGCCGAGCGGATTCTCGACCTGTCGGACGAGCTGGAGTCGCGGATTTCCGAGCTGACCGACGACCTCGGCGGCGTGCTCTCGATTGGCACCAGCACGACGATTGCAGCCTACTGGCTGCCGCAGCTGCTCGAACGCTTCAAGCAGAAATATCCGCGCGTGGTCCCGCGGGTCGTCGTCGGAAATTCGCAGCTCACCGAGAGCCGGGTCGTTGCGCGGGAGCTGGACATCGGGCTGATCGAGATCGTCTCCGAGCAGCCCGCGATCGAACGCTTCACGGCGGCGCGCGACGAATTGCTCGTGATTTGCCGGCCCGGGCATCCTCTGGCGAAGAAGAAGAAGCTCACGGCGCAGGACCTCGTCGCGCATCCGTTCCTGAACCGCGACCCGGGCAACGCGATCCGCGAACTCACCGAAGAATTCTTCGAGGCCGCCGGCATCGGGATCGAGGAGCTCAACGTCGCCGCCGAGCTCGGCAGCCTCGCGACCGTCAAGCATCTCGCGGCCGAGACCGACGGTTACGCGGTCGCATCCCGCGCGGCGATCCAGCGCGACCTGCGCGAGGGGCGGCTCGCCGCGATCCCGCTGGAGCCGAGGCAATATACGCCGCTCGAAGTGATCATTCCGAAAGACAAGTTCCGGTCGCGCCTGATCACGACGTTCGCGGAGCACGCGGTGGCCGAACTCGTCGCGATGGCGACGTCCCCGGCGGAAGACGCGTAATGGCGAAAGTCAGGTCGGTGCATAGCTGCACCGAGTGCGGCGCCGAGTCGCCGCGCTGGCAGGGGCAATGTCCGCAATGCAAGGCGTGGAACACGCTCGTCGAGGCGGTCGTGGAACCGGCAGGGGCGAACGCCGCACGTTTCGCTGCGCTCGCGGGCAACACCGGAAAGCTCCAGACGCTCGCCGAACTCGAGCCGCGCGAGGAGCCCCGAACGCCGACCGGGATCGAGGAATTCGACCGCGTTCTCGGCGGCGGGCTGGTCGCGGGCGGCGTCGTCCTGATCGGCGGCGACCCCGGAATCGGGAAATCGACGCTGTTGCTGCAGGCGCTTTCGCTGCTCGCGCTGCATCACAAGGCGATTTACGTCAGCGGCGAGGAGTCGGGCGAGCAGGTAGCGTTGCGTGCGCAGCGGCTTCAGCTCGATCCGGGCGGGCTGCAGCTGCTGCCCGAGATCAACCTCGAACGGATCCTGGCGACGCTGAAGGAAGAACGTCCACGCATCGCCGTCATCGACTCGATCCAGACTGTTTACTCGGAGGTGCTGCAGTCGGCGCCCGGATCGGTCGCGCAGGTGCGCGAGTGCGCCGCGCAGCTCACCCGCTTCGCGAAGCAGAGCGGCACGAGCCTCATCATGGTCGGGCACGTGACGAAAGACGGCACCCTCGCGGGACCGCGCGTGCTCGAGCACATGGTCGACACGGTCCTGTATTTCGAAGGCGACACGCACTCGAGCTTCCGGCTAGTGCGCGCGTTCAAGAACCGTTTCGGCGCAGTGAATGAACTGGGCGTGTTCGCGATGACCGAGCGCGGCTTGCGGGGCGTCAGCAATCCGTCGGCGATCTTCCTTTCGCAGCACAGTCAACAGGTCGCCGGCAGCTGTGTGCTCGTAACGCAGGAAGGCACGCGTCCGCTGCTGGTCGAAATCCAGGCGCTGGTCGACGGCGCGCAGAACCCGAACCCCCGGCGCCTTTCGGTCGGCCTCGAGCAGAACCGCCTGGCGATGCTGCTCGCGGTGCTGCACCGGCACGCGGGCGTCGGGTGTTTCGACCAGGACGTCTTCGTTAATGCCGTCGGTGGCGTGAAGATCGCCGAGCCGGCCGCGGACCTCGCGGTCGTGCTCGCCATCGTGTCGTCGCTGCGCAACCACCCGCTGCCGCGTCAGCTCGTCGTATTCGGCGAAATCGGCCTCGCCGGCGAAATCCGCCCGGCTCCGCGAGGGCAGGAGCGGCTCAAGGAGGCGGCGAAGCTCGGCTTCACCGTCGCGGTGATCCCGAAGGCGAACGCGCCGCGGCACGCGGTCGGCGAGATGCGCGTGATCGCCGTCGACCGTATCGAGGAAGCGATAGACCGCGTGCGGGAACTCGAAGCGTAGCTTCGTGCACGCGTCCGGGAGCGCTGTCGGGCGTCCACCGTCGTGAATAACTGCCCATTTTGGGGTGTGTTAGGCTAAAGTGTCCCGGGGTTACCCGCCTGCGCCCGCCTTTGCTCGTTCCCTCCGGGAAGAGTAAAAGAGCCGGAGACTAGCGACGGAGAGTTCATATGACTGACGAGGTCGATTACCGCTGGATCGCCGACGCTCCGGATGCGATCGCAATGGTCGATGAAGCCGGAATCGTGCGCGGATGGAACGCCGGCGCCACCGAGATGTTCGGCTATCCGGGCGAAGAGGCGATCGGCGCCGATCTGGGGCAACTGATCGCCGTCGAGACGGTCGCGGACGAGCAGCGCCGCTTCGTCGCGGAGACGCTCGCCGAGCGCCATACGACCTTCGAAGCATTGCGCCGCAGGAAGGACGGCACGCTGATCTATGTCACGATTTCCGGCAAGCTCGCGTCGGGCTCCGCGGCCGAGGGCGTTCGCGTGCTTTTCTCGGAAAAGGACGTCACGGAACTGAAGGTCCGGCGCGACAGCAAGCTTCTCGAAGCGAGGTTCGGCGAACTGCTCGACTCGATGCCGGACGGCATCGTCTTCGTCAATCCGACCGGCCACATTCTCATCGCCAACACGCAGGCCGAGCAACTGTTCGGCTATCGATCCGGGGAGCTGCGGGCGCGCCCGGTCGACGACCTGCTTCCCGAACGATTCCGCATGGCGCACAAGGGGCACCGCAGCAATTATTTCTCGGCGCCGCGCCCGCGCGCGATGGGGGCCGGCCTCGACCTCTTCGGATTGCGCAAGGACGGCACGGAATTTCCCGTCGAGATCAGTCTGAGCCCGCTGAAAACCGAAGAGACGCCGGTGGTGATGAGCGCGATCCGCGACGTCAGCGAGCGCAAGCGCTTCGAGAAGGCGCTGCAGGAAAAGAACCTCGAACTGGAGCTGGCGAGCCGCGCGAAGGACCGCTTTCTGGCGAGCATGAGCCACGAGCTGCGCACACCGTTGAACGCCGTGATCGGATTCACCGGAACCTTGCTGATGAAGCTGCCCGGCGAGCTCAACGACGACCAGGTCCACCAGCTCGAAATCGTGCGGAACAACGCCAGGCATCTGCTCGCGTTGATCAACGACCTGCTCAACCTCGCGAAGATCGAGGCCGGCAAGATCGACCTGAACCCGGAGCGATTTGACTGCCGGGGCGTCGTCTCCGAAATCGCCGCGTCGCTTCGGCCGCAGGCGGTCGCGAAAGGGCTCGAGTTCTGGGTCTCTCTGCCGGACGAGCCGGTGCCGTTTGAAACCGATCGCCGCGCACTCAGTCAGATCATCATCAACCTGACGAGCAACGCGGTGAAATTCACCCAGATTGGGGGCGTTCGGCTGACGCTGAGCGTGGACGAGTCGGGGCACGCGAAGCACCTCACGTTCTCGGTGCGCGACACCGGACCGGGAATCCAGGAAGCGGAACTGGCGACGCTGTTTGACCCTTTCGTACAGGGGCAGGCGGCGCGCACGTCCGCCGCGGAGGGGACCGGGCTCGGCCTGCACCTGAGCCGCAAGCTCGCCGGCTTGCTCGGCGGCGAACTCGGCTGTCAAAGCACCTTCGGCGCCGGTGCGACCTTCACCCTCGTCGTGCCGGAGATGAAGTGATGCCTGCACGGATACTGATCGCGGAGGATCATCCGCCGAGCCTCGAATTGATGCGGTACCTGCTCGGCGCCCACGGCTACCCGACGCTGAGCGCGTCCAACGGGCGGGAAGCGCTCGACCTCGCGCGGCAGGAGCGGCCCGACCTCATCATTTGCGATTTACAGATGCCGGACGTCGATGGCTACGGGGTGGTGCGTGAGCTGAAGCAGGACGACGACTTGCGCGGCGTGCCCTTGCTCGCCGTCACCGCGTTCTCGATGCTCGGGGACCGCGAAGACGCGCTTCGGGCCGGATTCGACGGCTATTTCTCTAAGCCGATCGAGCCCGAAAATTTCGTCGCAGCCATAGAACAGTTTCTCCCGGCGGCCCTGCGCGCGAGCCGGAATAACGGGGGATGACAACAAGGATCGCGTATGGCCGTCATTGCGGTAGTCGACGATATTCCCGCCAACCGGGAATTGCTCGCGACGATTCTCAAAGCGCTCGGGCATCGAGTGATCGAGGCGGCCGATGGGGCCGCCGCGCTCGAAATCGTGCGCAGCGAAGCGCCGGACCTCGTGATCTGCGACATTCTGATGCCGACGCTCGACGGCTACGAATTCGTGCGCCAGTTGCGTGCGGAGCCCGCGATCGCCGACACGCGGGTCGTCTTCTACACCGCCTATTACCTCGAGGAAGAAGCGCAGCAACTTGCGAAGGCATGCGGCGTGATCGACATCCTCGGCAAGCCTTCCGACCCGGAGGAAGTGATCCGTGTCGTCACCAGGGCGCTCGGCGTGCCGCACGAAAAGCCGGGAAGCGGATTGCCGCAACCCGAGTTCGACCGGCAGCACCTGCAGTTGATGACCGGCAAGCTCGCCGAGCAGGTCGCGGAACTGCAGATCGCGCGCGACAAGCTCGAAGCGCTGATCGAACTGAATCTGCAACTCGCGTCCCAGACGGATCTCGAGCAGCTCCTGTCGCACGTCTGCAGCAACGCGCGACTCCTGCTCGCGGCGGAAACGGGAACGGTGGTCGCGCGGGCGACGGACAGCGAGGTGATCGCGTATGCCGTTCATTGCGGGATTCCGCCCGAGGTCGCATCCGCGCTGGGTCCGCTCGACCTCCAGGCCGGCATTCCCGGAGAGGTTTACCGCGCGAAGCGCGTGGTGCGGCGGGTCTCGACGGAGAGCGTCGGCGTGCCCGGTCTCCCGGACGCTTACCCGCGCCTGCGTTCCTTCCTCGTGGCGCCGCTGACTTCGCTCACGAAGGTCTACGGCTGGGTCTGTCTTGGAAACAGGGAGGGCGCGGACGGCTTCAGCGACGAGGACGAGAAGCTGCTGCGGATACTCGCCGCACAGGTCGGACGCATCTACGAGAACGGCTCGCTCTACCGCCAGGCGACCGAGCACGCGCGCCTTCTCGAGGCGGAAATCGCCGAGCGCGAGCGCGCCCAGCGTCACCTCCGCGTGCAGTACGCGGTCGCCCGCATCCTCGGCGACGCGGTGAGCTTCAACGAGGTGGCGTTGCAGGTGTTGCAGGCGATCGGCGCGGAGCTCGATTTTTCGGCCGGCGCGCTGTGGACGGTCGATGAGGCGGGGCGGGCGTTGCGATGCCTGGATGCATGGTGTCGACCGCCGGTGCAGTGCGGGGCGTGGACGGAGAACGTGCGACGCCTGATCCTCGAGCCGGGCCGCGGACTTTCGGGGAGGGCGTGGGCGAGCCGCAAGCCGGTGTGGTGCGAAGACATCCGCCCCGAGCCCGGATGCCGGTGGTCCGAAGACACCGTCCGAGCTGCCCTGAAATCGGGCGGCGCGTTTCCGATCGTCGTGCGGGGCGAAGTCGCGGGCGTGATCGAGGTCTTCGGACGCGACGGCGCCGCTTTCGAAGTCCCGCTGATCGAGACGCTCGCGTCGCTCGGCCGCCAGATCGGACAATTCCTCGAGCGCAACGCGCAGCAGCAGCGGATTCGCCGGCTGACGCGGGTCTATGCGGTGCTCAGCGGCATCAACTCGACGATCGTCCGCGTCCACGATCGCGAGTCGTTGTTTCAGGAGGCGTGCCGTATTGCCGTCCAGGCGGGTGAGTTCGGGATCGCGTGGATCGGTGAAGTCGACGCGGAAACCGCGCAGATCCTGCCAGCAGCGTGGGCGGGAATCGACGACCGGTTCGCGCGCGAGTTTCGACTGTCCGTGGAAGACGGTGGCGCGCGCAGTCTCGTCGCGCAGGCCGTATCGGAGCGCGCGCCGGTGTTCATCAACGACATCGCGTCGATGGGCGACGAGATCGTCCATCTGCCGGGCGCGGTCGAGCGCGGGCATCGGTCGAAGATCGCGCTGCCGCTCTTCACCGAAAACGATGTCGTCGCGGTGCTTGTCCTGTATGCGCTCGAACCCGACTTCTTCGCCGGCGAAGAGCTGCAGTTGTTGCGCGAGCTCGCGGGCGACGTGTCCTTCGCCCTCGAATACATCGCGAAGAAGGACCGCCTCGCGTTTCTTGCCTATCACGACATGCTCACCGGATTGCCGAACCGTGCGCACCTGCACGAGCATCTGACCCAGGCGATCGCCCGCGCACGCCAACACGCTGGCGAAATGGTGGGGGTCGTCGTCTGGAACATTCACCGTTTCCGCCACATCAATGAGACCTTCGGGCGGCAGATCGGCGACTTGGTGCTGCGCGAGATCGGCCAGCGCTTCCTGGATAACTGGCCGAACCCGATGGACTTCGCGCGGATCGGCGTCGATCATTTTGCCGGCATCATCCACGACCGGCGGGAGGCGATCGACCTCGCGCACCTCATCGAGCAGATCGTCGCGGACGTTCTCGGCAGGCCGATCGCAGTCGAGCAGCAGGAACTGCGCATCGCAGCGTCCGCGGGCGTCGCGGTATTCGGCAATGCGGGCGAGGACGCCGAGACGCTCCTGGGCAACGCCGAGGCCGCATTGCGCAAGGCGCGAGGCTCCGGGCTGAACTATCTCTTCTACGGGCCCGAGATGAACGCCCGCGTCGCTGAAACGCTGATGCTGGAAAACCGGCTGCGGCAGGCGATGGAACGGGACGAATTCGTGCTGTATTACCAGCCGAAGGTTTCGGGAACCAACGGACATGTGACCGGCCTCGAGGCGCTGATGCGCTGGAACGATCCGGAGACGGGGCTCGTGCAGCCCGACAGGTTTATTCCGGTCCTCGAGGAAACCGGGATGATTCTGCAGATCGGGCTATGGGCGATCCGGCAGGCGCTCGCCGATTCGAGGCACTGGCGGTCGGCGGGAATCGAGGCGCCGCGCATCGCCGTGAATGTGTCGGCGATCCAGTTGCAGCAGGAGAACTTTGTCGACTCGGTGCGGGCTGCGCTGGAGGAAGCCGACGGCGATTCAGCCCTCGTCGACCTCGAAATCACCGAAAGCATGATCATGACCGAGCTCGAGGAGAACATCGCGCGCCTCGACGAGATCCGCCGCCTCGGCGGCGACATCGCGATCGACGACTTCGGCACCGGCTATTCGTCGCTCGGCTACCTCGCCAAGTTGCCGGTGAGCGCGCTGAAGATCGACAAGTCGTTCATCGAAACGATGAACCAGAGCCCGGAAAGCATGACGATCGTGTCGACGATCATCTCGCTCGCGCACTCGCTCGACCTGAAAGTGATCGCCGAAGGCGTCGAAGAGGAGGAGCAGGCGAAGTTCCTTCGGCTCTTCAAATGCAACGAACTGCAAGGCTATCTGATCAGCCGCCCGCTCCCGCCCGATCAGGTCGTCGATTTCCTGCGCGAAAGGGCGCAAGGTGGCGTGCTTCATTGACACCGGCGGGACACGCCGGGTTTTGAGTTTCTGAGACCGGAAGGAAGAAAATGATCGATCTCTACACGGCCGCCACGCCCAACGGGCACAAGATCTCGATCGCGCTCGAAGAGCTGTCGCTCGACTACACGATGCGCGTTCTCGATCTCGCGCAGCGCGAGCAAAAGGAGCCCTGGTTCCTGCAAATCAACCCGAACGGGCGGATCCCCGTGATCATCGACCGTGCCGAGGACAATTTCGCGGTATTCGAGTCCGGGGCGATCCTGATTTACCTCGCCGAGAAGACCGGCCGCCTGATGCCGGAGGATGCGAAAGGCCGCTCGCGGGTGCTGCAGTGGCTGATGTTTCAGATGGGCGGCATCGGTCCGATGATGGGGCAGGCGAACATCTTCTACCGCTACTTTCCCGAGAAGATCCAGCCGGCGATCGACCGCTATCAGGGCGAGTGCCGGCGACTGTTCCGCGTGCTCGACGGCCACCTCGCGCACAACGAGTTTCTCGCGGGCGAGTATTCGATCGCCGACATCGCGAACTGGGCGTGGGTGCGCACCCACAACTGGTCGGGCGTCGAGATTGACGATCTGCCGCACCTGACGCGCTGGCGAAACCAGATTCGCGAGCGGCCGGCGGTGCAGCGCGGAATCGTCCGCCCGCCGTCGTCGATGGACGAGAGCGCCGGCGACAGCGAGAAGGAGAAGCGGCTCGCCGAAAGCGTCCGCGGCATGGTCGAAACCGGACAGTCGCGGGACGGCGGCAGCTAGCGAGCCTCATCTCTCCCGTTAACGCCCCGGGCATCCGGACAGCACTTTTTCCCAGAAAGACGGGAGGCACTTTACCGGTTGAGAGGTATCGGCAGAGGCGGCCCGCGGGGACGATAATTCGCTGTCTCGGTAGTTTTTCTACAGCTACCGGTCGATGCCGGAACATCGGCCACGCATCGCGGTGTGGCGACGAATTCAATCAGCAGGAGAGGGATAAATGCAAAACTCGGCAGGACAACTGGCTGTTCACAAGCTGGAGTGCGAGTTCATTCCGCCGCTCGACATGCCCGAAACCTGGGGACTCGCGTGGGACCGGCAGATCGAGGCCGCGATGGCGTGGCAGACGGCCGGCGGCAATGTCGACACCGGCTTCGAGCAATCGCGTGGGAACAACGTGCGGCAGTTCGTCGAGCGCAGGACGCGCAGCATGATCATCGACTTTCCGGACCGCCGGAAGGCGGCCTGACCGCCGGCAGCAAGATCGAAAGGGGCGCAACAGCCCCGAAAAAACCGGAAGCGGCGCCATGCCAGACGAGGGCGGGCGCCGCTTCGCTCATCCGGCGACCAGACGATCCGTCTTCGCTGCCATGACGAAGTCGTTGTCGTGCAGGCCGCCGATTTTCTTCGTCTGCCACGAGATGCTCGCCCAGCCCCAGCCGAATGCGACATCGGGATGGTGGCCCTGCGTCTCCGCAAGCTCGCCGACGGCAACGACGAAATTCATCGCGTCCCGGAAGTTTCCGAAACTGAAGCGCCGTTCGATGCGCGCCCCGTCTTCGACAAGCGTCCAATCCGGCACCTGGGCGAGATAACGCGTGGCTTCGGCGTGCGTGAGCGGCGGGCTCCCGCCGCGGCAAGGGGTGCAGGATCGGGTCGAGAGGTCATCGGTCATCTCCGGGTCTCCCCAAAAAATCCGCGGCGCGTTCGTCGTCTACCCGCGCCGCACCCACGCGCGCTGAAGCGCCACGGCGCGACGCTCGCGCCATGTGCCGCACGCGATGCCTATCGGTGCCGATTCCTGCACGAACCCCCGTCAGGACGTCGCGCGGACTTCGAGTTCGTTGTTGACGCGTTTGACGCCGTGCAGATACCACGCGTCGAGTTCGGCGCGCTTGCGTTCCTCCTCCGTTGCGACGACGCCGCGCAGCGTGACGATGAAATCGTGGCAGTCGATCGCGATCTGGGCCGCCGGCACGAGCGGATCGGTCTCGAGGACGAGCCGCAGGGCCTCGATCACTTCCTCGTCGTTGTCGTCTTCCGCGGGGCGTACTTCGAGCTGATTCACGACGTCGCGGCAGCCGCGCGCCCACCAGGCGAGCACGCCCGCGAGCCGCTTGTGCGACAGGCTGATCACGTGACCGTCGAGGGTGATGACGCCGTCCTTCACCGTCATGTCGATTTCACCGCTGGAGTCGCCGCCCGCCAAGCGGAGGACCTCCATGCGCCCGGAATTCAGCGCGCGCAGCGAGCAGTTGAGGAAGTCCACGTCGCGCGTCAACGAGTCGCACGCGGCGTCGCGGATCGCACCGTCGCCGATCTCGACCGCCGAAGCGAGCCGGAGCCGATCGACCGTCTTGTCGACCCCGTCGAGGTCGCTGACGGCGCTGACCGCGGCACGCTTGCACGCGATGCTCGGGACTTCGCCGCTCAAGGTCAGGGCGTTGCCATCGACGAGGATGTCGACCGGAAAGTTGGCCGGATCGATGCGCGCGTCGCGCTCCAGCGCCGCACGAACCTGGTTCACGATGATTTCTCTCGGCTGCATGGGCGATTCTCCTCGAACGAAGTTGGACTGCCGCTCGTCTGATCATAGACAACACCACCGCCTCGGCGCCTCCCTGTTCATGCGCCCGATGCGACGCGGCGTACCCTTGCCGCGCCCGGATCGAAAGCCCGACGGCATGGTCTAGACTGAGGCAGAAGAAGGAGATCGTCATGGCTACCGTCGCACGGTTCCAGGTCGACTACACGCGGTTTCTCGATCCGCAAGGGGAGGTCGTAACACCTTTGCCCGAGTTCGCGCGCGACCCGGAGGTTCTGGTGCCGCTCTACCGCGCCATGCAACTGACGCGGACTTTCGACACGAAGGCGATCGCGCTGCAGCGCACCGGCAAGATCGGGACGTTCGCGTCCGCGCTCGGGCAGGAGGCGATCGGTGTCGGCGTCGCGAGCGCGATGCGCAACGAAGACCTGCTCGTCCCGTCGTACCGGGATCACGCCGCCCAGTTCGTGCGCGGCGTCGCGATGACCGAGAGCCTGCTGTACTGGGGTGGCGACGAGCGCGGCAGCGACTTCGCCTGGCCGCGCGAAGACCTGCCGGTGTGCGTGCCGATCGCGACCCAGGTCTGCCATGCCGCCGGCGCCGCGTACGCGTTCAAGCTGCGCGGCGAAGCGCGCGTCGCGGTATGTTTTCTCGGCGACGGCGGGACGTCGAAAGGTGACTTCTATGAAGCGATGAACTTCGGTGCGGTGTGGCAGGCGCCGCTGGTGATCGTCGTGAACAACAACCAGTGGGCGATCTCGGTGCCGCGCCCGATGCAGTCGGCGAGCGGCACGCTCGCGCAGAAGGCCATCGCCGCCGGCATCGAAGGGCTGCAGGTCGACGGCAACGACATCGTCGCGGTGCACGATGCCGCGCGACGCGCGATCGAGAAAGCACGGGGCGGCGGCGGACCGACGCTGATCGAAGCGATCAGCTATCGCCTCGGCGATCATACGACCGCCGATGACGCGACCCGTTACCGGGACCCGGCCGTCGTTCAGGAGCAATGGTCGTTCGAGCCGATCCGCCGGCTGCGGGCGCATCTCGTGCGGCTCGGCGCGTGGGAACAGGAAAAGGAAGAGCGGCTCGCGAAGGAATGCGCCGAGGCCGTCGAGCAGGCGGTGCAGGCCTACCTCGCGATTCCGCCTCCGACGCCGAAGGCGATGTTCGACCACCTCTATCGGACGCTGCCGGCCGCGCTGCAGGAGCAGCGCGACACCGCGCTCGCGTTCGCGCCCGACGGAGGCGGCCATGGCTGAGCTCAATCTCGTCGAAGCGGTCAATCGCGCGCTCGCGCACGAGATGGCGCAGGACCCGTCGGTCGTGCTCCTCGGCGAGGACATCGGCGTCAATGGCGGCGTATTCCGCGCGACCGTCGGCCTGCAGCAGCGCTTCGGGGCGGCGCGCGTGATCGACACGCCGCTCGCCGAAACCGCGATCGCCGGCACCGCAGTCGGCATGGCCGCGGCCGGACTCAAGCCGGTCGCGGAAATCCAGTTCTCGGGCTTCATCTATCCGACGATCGACCACATCATCAACCACGCGTCTCGCCTGAGGTATCGCACGCGCGGCCGACTGTCGTGCCCGCTGGTGCTGCGGTCGCCGTCCGGCGGGGGCATCCACGCGCCCGAGCATCACTCGGAAAGCCCCGAAGCGATGTTCGCGCACATGCCGGGACTGCGCGTCGTCGTGCCGTCATCGCCGTCGCGCGCATACGGCCTGCTGCTTGCCGCGATCCGGGACCCGGATCCGGTCGTCTTTCTCGAACCGACACGGCTGTATCGCCTCTTCAAGCAGGAAGTCGCCGACGACGGCGAGGCGTTGCCGCTCGACGTGTGCTTCACGCTGCGCAGCGGCACCGACGTGACCCTCGTCAGCTGGGGCGCGGCGCTGCACGAGACGCAGGCGGCGGCCGATGCGCTCGCGCAGGAAGGCGTCGCGGCCGAGATCATCGACGTCGCGACGCTGAAGCCGCTCGACATGGCGACGATCCTCGACTCGGTCACGAGGACGGGCCGCTGCGTGATCGTGCATGAGGCCGCACGGACGGGCGGTTTCGGCGCGGAGATCGCGGCGAATCTCGCCGAGCAGGGGCTGTACTCGCTGCTCGCCCCGGTGCAGCGAGTGACGGGATACGACACGGTGATGCCGCTGTCCCGCCTCGAATACCAGTACCTGCCCAGCGTGCAGCGCATCGTTGCGGCAGTCCGCAAGACGCTGGAGGGAGCATGAGAATATTCAAACTGCCCGACCTGGGCGAAGGCCTGCAGGAAGCGGAAATCGTCGAGTGGCACGTGAAAGCGGGTGACGAGGTCCAGGCCGACCAGCCCGTCGTGTCGGTCGAGACCGCGAAAGCCATCGTCGAGATCCCGTCCCCACAGGCCGGGCGCATCGAGAAGCTCTTCGGCGAGCCGGGCCAGATCGTGCAGGTCGGCGCACCGCTGATCGGTTTCGTCGGCGCCGCGGACGAAGGCGACTCGGGCACCGTCGTCGGGGAAATGCAGATTGGCAACCAGCTGAAGCAGGAGCCGCCCGCGGCGGTCGGACACGGCGGCGCGGCGATCAAGGCGACGCCGGCGGTCCGCGCGCTCGCCCGCCAGCTGAACGTCGAACTCGAGATGGTGACGCCGTCGGGTCCGGATGGGGTGATCCTCGGGTCCGACGTGCAGCGGGTCGCGAAGATCCTCGCCGAAGTCGGCCCGCCCGAGATCCTTCGCGGCGTCCGGCGCGCGATGGCGCAGAACATGGCGCTCGCGCAGAGCGAAGTGGCCGCCGCGACGGTCATCGACGACGCCGACATCCACGCGTGGCCGACGGACAGCGACGTGACGATCCGGCTGGTCCGCGCGCTCGTCGCCGGATGCCGCGCGTCGCCCGGGCTCAATGCGTGGTACGAAAGTCACACGATGGGGCGCCGAGTGCTCGAGAAGGTCCACGTCGGCATCGCGGTCGACCTGCCCGACGGGCTCTTCGTGCCGGTGCTGCGCGACGTGGCGAACCGGGAACCCGCGGACCTGCGCCAAGGCCTCGACCGCATGCGCGCCGACGTCGTCGCGCGCAGGATTCCGGCGGACGAGCTGCGCGGCAACACCATCACGCTGTCGAATTTCGGCATGATCGGCGGCAAATATGCGAGCCCGATCGTGATGCCCCCGACCGTCGCGATCCTCGGCGCGGGGCGGGTGCATGAGCAGGTCGTCGCGGTCGGCGGCGCGCCGGCCGTGCATAAGATCCTGCCGCTGAGCCTAACCTTCGATCACCGCGTCGTCACCGGCGGCGAGGCGGCGCGCTTTTTGTCGGCCGTGATCGGCGACCTGGAGTCGGCGGAGTAGAGGGAGTGGCACCGGGCGCGAACCGATACAGGCTGTCCCGCCGACCGAAATTCGGCGTCGCACGGTGGGGACGGAGGCGCCGTAGCGATCCCGATCGCGGCCGTGGACCGGTCTTCGCGCTGTCGCGGGAGTGCCGGTCTCAGCGCACCAGGAACGGCAGGTTCGCGGTCGCCGCTTTGCCGTTGCGGTCGCGGATCGTCATGAAGAGGCGGTACGCGCCCGGCCGGTTTGGTGCGATGAAACGCACGGTCGCGGGGTCGGTGTGCTTTACATGCACCGGGATTCGGGCCGGTGCCGCTTCCGCGTCGCCGCCCAGGCGCAGGTCGGTCGCTTCGGCGACGACTTTCCATTCGGTCGCGAGCGGCGAGCCGTCGAACGCGGCGGCGTCGACGCCGGCCGAAATCTCCTGACCCGGGGCGAAGACGTCGGCGGCGATGCCGATTCCGCGGATCAGTGGCGCAGGCTCGGCGACGGGCGCGCCCCACGCCGCGGCCACCGCGTCCGTCATCGCGGTCGCACTGCCGTCGGCGAGAAGAAGGCCGTGCCAAGTCTCGGTCTGCTCCTGCTTCGAACCCCACAGGAACGGGAACACGCCGGCGATCTGCGGCTGCGCGCGCAGGAACGCGAGCGCGTCGCGGTAGAACTTCGCCTTCTCGCTGCTAGTGAGTTCCACCGGTGCGCCCCACGGCTTGCGTCCGGCCTGCCACTGTCCGAGCGGCCCGAGTTCCGCGACGACGACCGGCTTCGTGATGCCCATCGCCGCGAGACGCCGGGGCAGGTCGAACACCGCGCCGGCGTAGACGTTGATACCGAGGATATCGACGTTCGCGCAGCAGGTCGCGAGCGGCGCGAGGCGTTCGACACCCGCGTCCGCGACGACCATCAGCGTCGGATGCGCGGGGTCGATCGCCTTGACGACGGCGGCGAGCCGGTCGATTTCCCGCCATACCGGGAGCGGGTCGGGGAGGGCGGTTTCGACCTCGTTGCCGACGCCCCAGGCGAGAAGCGCGGGGTGGTCGCTGTAACGCCGGACGAATGCGACGATCGATTCTTCCTGCGCGCGCCGCACCGCGGCGTCTTCGAAGTCGAGCCGCCCGTGCCGTGGATGGTCTATCCACAGACCCATGACGACCTTGAGGCCGAGCCGCGCGGCCTCGTCGAGCACCCACGCGTCGTCCTCGTCATAGACGCGCACCGTTTTCGCGCCCGCCGCGGCGAGCTTTTCCAGCATCGCGCGATCGCCCTTGAAGGCCGCGCCCTGCCATTGCGCGGCGGCCGTCGCGTGGGCCGGCGACAGCGTCAGCAGCAACGCCGCGAAGAGCAGGATCGCGCGGAAATTCGGGAGAAGGGACATGGGTTCCACAGCGCCGAGAGCGACGCCTCTCCAATCTTTCATTGTCTCACCATCGAACAAAGCTATTAATCGTATTTCAACGTTCAATTGGAGCTATTACGACCGGGCCGTTAAAGTAGAAGCGTCGAGAGCGATCTCACACACGTTTCCAACACGACAAGGAGCAAGCAATGTCCCGGATCAACAGCCAGATCAAGCCCTTCAAAGCGACCGCGTTCCATCAGGGAAAGTTCGTCCCCGTCACCGACGAGACGCTCAAGGGCAAATGGTCGGTCGTGTTCTTCTACCCGGCGGACTTCACCTTCGTCTGCCCGACCGAGCTGGGCGACCTCGCCGACAACTATGCGGAATTCCAGAAGCTGGGCGTCGAGATTTACAGCGTGTCGACCGACACGCACTTCACGCACAAGGCGTGGCATGACAGCTCGGAGACGATCGGCAAGATCCAATACCCGATGATCGGCGACCCGACGATGGCGATCTCGCGCAACTTCGACGTGCTGATCGAAGAAGAGGGCCTGGCCGACCGCGGCACCTTCGTCATCGACCCCGACGGTCGCATCCAGATCATCGAGATCAATGCCGGGGGCGTCGGCCGTGACGCTTCGGAGCTGCTGCGCAAGGTGAAGGCCGCGCAGTACGTCGCGTCGCACCCGGGCGAAGTCTGCCCGGCGAAGTGGAAGGAAGGCGACGCGACCCTCGCGCCGTCGCTGGATCTCGTCGGGAAGATCTAAGTCCTTCCGGCCCGGGTTTTCCGGGCCGCGCCTGAGCGGCGGCCGGGAATCTCCGGCCGCCGGGCGACCACCCATCCACCACCCTCGACCCCTTTCTATGGAGGAATCGCCATGCTCGACGCCAACATCAAGAACCAGTTGAAAACCTACCTGGAACGAATCACGCAGCCGATCGAAATCGTCGCCGCGCTCGACGACGGCGAAAAGTCGCGTGAAATGAAGGCGCTGCTTGGCGACGTCGCGGAGCAGTCGAACCTGATCACCGTCACCGACGCTTCCGGCGAAGCCGTGCGCAAACCCTCGTTCGCGCTGAAGCGCAAGGGTGAGGACGCGCGCGTCCGCTTCGCGGGCCTGCCGATGGGACACGAGTTCCCGTCGCTGATCCTCGCGCTGCTCCAGGTCGGCGGCCATCCGCCGAAGGTGGATCAGGAGTTGATCGAGCAGATCCGCGCGATTGAAGGCACGTTCGAGTTCGAGACCTACATTTCGCTGTCGTGCCACAACTGCCCGGACGTCGTGCAGGCCTTGAACCTGATGTCGGTCATCAATCCGAACATCCGCCACACGATGATCGACGGCGCGCTGTTCCAGGACGAGGTGAACGAGCGCCAGGTGATGGCCGTGCCGACGGTGTTCCTCAACGGCGAGCACTTCGGCCAGGGGCGGATGGAGCTTGCCGAGATCGTCGCGAAGATCGACTCGGCGGCGGGCGCGCGCGCGGCCGAAAAGATCGCCGCGAAGGACGAGTTCGATGTGCTCGTCGTCGGCGGCGGACCGGCGGGCGCGGCGGCGGCGATCTATGCCGCGCGCAAGGGCATCCGCACCGGCATCGTCGCCGAGCGCTTCGGCGGGCAGGTCATGGATACGCTCGCGATCGAGAACTTCATTTCGGTGAAGGCGACCGACGGCCCGAAGCTCGCGATGGCGCTCGAGGAGCACGTCAGGGAGTACGGCGTCGATATCATGAACCTGCAGCGCGCTGCCGCCGTGATCCCGGGCGAGCGGATCGAGGTCAGGCTCGAAAACGGGACGTCGCTGAAGGCCCGGTCGGTGATCATTGCGACCGGCGCGCGCTGGCGCGAGATGAACGTCCCGGGTGAGAAGGAATATCGCGGCAAGGGCGTCGCGTACTGCCCGCACTGCGACGGTCCGCTCTTCAAGGGCAAGCGCGTCGCGGTCATCGGCGGTGGCAACTCCGGCGTCGAAGCGGCGATCGACCTCGCCGGCGTCGTCGCGCACGTGACGCTGCTCGAATTCGCCGATTCGCTGCGCGCGGACGCGGTGCTGCAGAAGAAGCTTTCGAGCCTGCCGAACGTCACGGTCGTCACGAATGCACAGACGACGGAAGTGACCGGCGATGTGAAGGTGAACGGGCTGATCTACAAGGACCGCAAGTCGGGCGAGTCGTACCGTGTGGAGCTCGAAGGCATCTTCGTGCAGATCGGTTTGCTGCCGAACACCGATTTCATGAAGGACACGGTCGAGCGCACGAAATTCGGCGAGATCGTCGTCGATGCGCACGGCCGCACGTCGGTGCCGGGCGTCTTCGCGGCCGGCGACTGCACGACGGTGCCGTACAAGCAGATCGTCATCGCGATGGGCGAAGGCGCGAAGGCTTCGTTGTCGGCCTTCGATCACCTGATTCGCGAGCCGGTCGAGGCGTAGCGTCTCCCCGGTGAGGCGGTCGAATTCGCGCGGCGTTCGTGCTGAATTCGCCGCCTCGCTGTCTCATCTCCAGCGAGCGTGGTTGGAGAACGGCGATGGGAAGTTCGGGAATCCTGGCCTTGGCGATAGTCGGCGTGCTCGCGGGGTGCGCCGGCGCTGACTGGAAGGGCGCGGACGGGGCCGGCGGCGAGAGCATACCGGTCCGGATGACCGCGACGCGGGTGAATACCGGCGAAATCGGCCGGGCGATGCTCACTCCCCGACGCGACGAAACCGACGTCCGGGTGGAGGTGAGCGGTGTCCCGGACCATTCGACCCGTCCGGTGCACCTTTACACCTATATTCACGAAGGCTCCTGCGGCGCCTTGAGTCCGACTCCGGCCTACACGCTGACGGACCGCGTGCTTGCCGAATCCTTCAGCGTTTTTTCGATGGCCGCGAGCGCCGGCCCGCCATTCAAAGTGTCGAACACGGTCCCGGTGCCGCTCGCGACGCTCCAGTCCCGCCCCCATGCAGTCGTGGTTCGAACGGGGCCGGCAGACGGAAACCTCGACATCTTCTGCGGCGACATCGGCAAGCCTTGAACGATCGCCGCTGCGGCAGACCGCGAAGCCGGCGCGCCGCTTGCAGGCGGGGGCCGAAAATTCAGGAGGGCGTCCTGGACTTGCAGTGAGCGCCGGGCGCGGAATTCCGGGTGCTATTTCGCCTGAATGACGCCGCACGCGACGCGGGCGCCGGAGTTGCCCGTCGGTTGCGTCTTGTAGTCGTCGGGGGCGGCGTGCACGATCATTGCCCGCCCCACGATGCCGGTGTCGCCATCGCTGATCGACACACCCTTCACCACCGTCGTCACCGAGGCTTCCCCTTTGGCGTCCGCATCGAGCATCGGCAGGTCGCCCAGGTGATGTTCGCCCTCGTCGGGATGGCCGTGCGCTTTCTTCGTCGGATTGAAGTGCCCGCCGGCGCTCGTCGCGTCCGGAGCGGAACAGTCCCCTTTTTCGTGCAGGTGGAAGCCGTGCCCGCCCGGGGTGAGCCCGGTGAGGCGCGCTTCGACGCGTACGCCGTCGTCGGCTTGCGTGAAGCGGACTGTTCCGGCGGCCTTGTTCCCTTGCGTCGGCGCGAGCGACGCCTCCGCGGCGGGATTCTGAGCGACGGCGCTACCGGCGGCGGCAAGCAGGACCGAGGCAAGGAAAGTCGAGATACGGAGCCGAGTGTTCATCGCATGCGTTCCTTCTTCCGTTGGGGGGTTCTGCGGCTGCAAGCCGGGAGCGCGGTGCGGTGAATCGCAGCCGGCCGCATCACGCGTCCGCAGCGATACTCATCATGGTTGAACACGGGCGCGAATGAAACCTGCAGCCGTAAGCAAAATTGCCCACTTGCGTCTTGCGGTAGCCGGGAAATCCGTGATGGACGCCACGGAAACGACCGGAGACGCCAGGGGGGCGGAAGAGGAGGGTGGCGGCGTTCGCATTCGCCTGTGCGATCGTCAAATCGACCGAGGAGTACCTCGCCGGCTGAGGCAACCGCTCGCCGCCTAACGGTGCCGGAATTCCGGTTTGCGCTTCTCGACGAAAGCGGCCATGCCTTCCTTCTGGTCCTCGAGCGCGAAGGTCGCGTGCAGCATGCGGCGTTCGAACAGCAGGCCTTCGTTCAGCGGCGCCTCGTAGGCCCGATTCACCGATTCCTTCAGCATCAGCAGCACCGGCAGCGAGTATTCGGCGAGCGTCGCGGCGGTCGCGAGGGCTTCTTCGAGCACCTGCCCGGGCGGGAAGATGCGCGCGACGAGACCGCTGCGTTCGGCTTCCTGCGCGTCCATCAGGCGGCCGGTCAGGACCATGTCCATCGCTTTCGTCCGGCCGATCGCGCGCGGAAGGCGCTGGGTGCCGCCGGCGCCGGGAATCGTCGCGAGCTTGACTTCGGGCTGGCCGAAGCGCGCGTTGTCGGCGGCGAAGATGATGTCGCACATCATCGCGACCTCGCAGCCGCCACCGAGCGCGACGCCATTCACCGCGGCGATCACCGGCTTGCGGAAGGTCTTCAGCCGGTCCCAGTTGCGGGTGACGAAGTTCGTGGTGTAGGCGTCGACGAATTCGAGGTTCCGCATCGCGGCGATGTCGGCGCCGGCGGCGAAAACTTTCTCCGAGCCGGTCAGCACGACGCAGGCGACGTTCGGGTCGACTTCGAACGCGTCGAGCGCCTCGCTCAGCGCGTTCATCACGTCTTCGTTGATCGCGTTATGCACTTCCGGACGGTTGAAACGGATCAGACCGACTTTGTCTCGGGTCTCGACGAGGAGCACGGGGTTCATGGGGTTTTGCTCTCCATTGGGATTCGGTTCTTTTTCGTGGCGGGCGCACGACGGGTGCGCAACCGCCGAAAGCGCAGGTCATTTGCCGGTGAAGACCGGCCGGCGCTTTTCGAGAAACGCGGACACCGCCTCGCCGAAGTCCTTCGTCGCCGCACACTTGGCAAACGCGAGCTGCTCGGCGACGAGCTGCTCGGGCAGGTCATGCGAGAAGGAATCGCGCATCAGCCGCTTCAGCATCGCCTGACCGGTGGGCGCCGTGGCGGCGAGGCGGCGGGCAAGCTTGAGGGTTTCATCCGCGAGCGCTTCGGCCGGGACGACGCGATTCACGAGTCCAAGATGCAGCGCCTCGGCGGCGTCGATCGGATCGGACAGCAGCGCGATCTCGAGCGCACGGCGCAGGCCGACGAGACGCGGCAGCGACCACGATGCGCCGAGGTCGCAGCTCGTGCCGAGATTGACATACGCGAAGTTGAAGCGCGTGTTGTCGGCCGCGACGGCGAGGTCGCACGCGAGCGCGAGGCTCATCCCCGCGCCGGCGACGGCGCCTTGCAGGCTGGCGACGACCGGCACGGGAAGCATCGTCAGGATGCGGACGGCCTGGTGCAGCGGACCGATCAGGGTTTCCGGGATCGACGCCGCGTCGTCGCGGAACTGCGCGATATCGCCGCCCGCCATGAACGCGCGGCCCTCCCCGGAGATCACGACGACCCGGACGCCCGGGTCGGCGGCGATGCTCTTGCATGCGGCGAGGAAGGCGGACGCCATGGCGCTGTCGACGGCGTTCAGTGACTGCGGCCGGTTGAAGCGGAGGTGGGCGATCGCACCGTCCCGCCAGTGGAGCAGGGGAGCGTCGAGGGTGTTCGATTCGGGGCCGTTCATGGTGTCTCCTTGATCGTTGTTCTTGATTAACGCGGCAACCGAATACCATTCGGGTTGAGCTTGTCGAAGCCCTGCCACCCCCCTTCGACAGGCTTGCGCCGAACGGTTGGATCGGATTGCCGGTTCAATAGTCTGCGTCGTGCATCATCCCCGCACAGTCTCCCGCACGTCCGAGTCCTGCATCGTCCGTGCCTCGGCCGCCGTCCGGCCTGCCGCGTAATTGCGATGAATCTTCTCCATCACCATCAAATGCTTGCCGTCGCGGACGAGGTCGTACGCGGCGATGTTCACCGCGCGCAGATATGCCCGCTCGATCTTACCGTGGCCGATGTCGAGTTCGATGATGTTCACGCAAGCCGGATCCTGCTCGAACGCTTTGAGCCCGGCGAGACCGATGCCGACCACCTGCGACATCAGGACACGGTTGACGCCGTCGTGGGCGACGACGAGCAGGTTCAGCCAGTCGTCGCGGGCGACCAGCTCCCGCCACGCGTCGCTGACCCGCGCGTCGAAATCCGTCCAGCGTTCGCCGCCGATGAAGCCGCCGTCGGGGTCGGCCGCGCCGTCGTAGGCGAACGCGACCGTCCGCTCGAGCGCTTCCGTCGGCACCTCCGCGAGCCGGCCGCCGCGCACCTCGCGCAGCCGCCGCTCTTCGAGCAGCGGCAGGTCGCGCTCGCCGAGCACGAGGCAGGCGGTTTCGACGGTGCGGGTCAAGCCGGAGCAGATCGCGAGGTCGAACGGCACCTCGGCCAGCATGCGTCCGGCCGCGTGCGCCTGGCTTCGGCCTTCGGCGGTGAGCGGCACCGTTCGCGGGTCGAGCGGTCGGCCGTCGGCGTCGAAGTAGCTGACGTCGGCATGGCGCATCAGGTAGATGCGGCGGCGGCATCGGGTGCCGGGCAGACCCGGAGAACAGGTGATCCCTTCGGTCATGCCTTCGCTCCGAGGTATTTCGGATTGCTTTCGGCGACCTTGCGCCGGATCACGGCGTCGAGGTGGGCACGGACGCTGTCGCGCAGGTTTCCGTCGTCGGACCGGCCGGCGCGAATCCATTGCGAAAGGCTGCGGTTCGCCGCGACGAGCGCATTGCGCAGCGCCGGTGCATCGTCGGTCCGCGCGGGGAACGGCTCGGACAGCAGCCGTTCGAGCGCCGCGAGTTCGGCGCGCTCGCCAGCGTCGCCGTGCTTCAACTGGCGTGCCGCGATCGACAGCGCGTTCGCGATCATCAGCGCGGCGTGACGCTTGTCGGATGGCAGGGTCGGGATGAGGTCGTCGCGCAATACCGCGCGCGCCGTTTCGAGCAGTCCTTCGCCGGTGGGTTGGTCGCGCATCTCAGTTCTCCGTCATCGTGAGAATTTCGTATTCGAGCTCCGGCACGATGTGGCCGGTCAGCGCGAGCAGCAGCGACGTCTCCTCGCCCGAGACGTGGCGCTCGGCCTGCTGGATCGCGATGATCGCCCAGTTCAGGTGCGCCATCACTTCCCAGTAACGCACGCGGGCGCGGTCGAGCGGGCGGCCGGAGACGTTCTCGTAGCCGCGGTAGAAGTCCTCGCGGGCCCCGATGCCGCCGGCTTCCCTCGCGATCGCGCCAAAGCGCCAGCAACGCGCGCAGAACCAGCCGATATCCTCCATCGGGTCGCCCCAGTGTGCGAACTCCCAGTCGAGCACTCCGGTGAGGCCATGCTCGTCGACCATGTAGTTGCCGGTGCGGAAGTCGCCGTGGACGAGCGCATAGTCCCCACGCTCCGGGGCGTGGCGCTCGAGCCAGCGCAAGCCCCATTCGAGCGCCGGATGCGGCGTGTGGTGCGCGTCGAGATAGTCGCGAAAGCGCGCGACCGAATGCAGCGCCGGCGCGTCATCGTAAGTCGGCATAAAGCCGAGGTCGGCGCGCGGAGGGCGGATCGAGTGAATGCGCGCGAGCTCGGCGCCGAGGCGCTCGGCGAGCTTCACGCGGTCGCCGCCGAGGCGCTCGTCCTTGACGAGCATGTGGCCCGCGGCAGTGCCGGCGATGCGGCGCATCACGAAGAACGGCCGGCCGATAACTTCGCGGTCCTCGCACAGCCACAGCGGCTCGGGCACCGTGACGCCGGCGCCGAAGGCCGCCTTCAGCAGCGCGAACTCCTGCGCGCGCCCGTGACTCACCGCGACACCGGACGGCGAGTCGGTGCGCACGACCGCGTCGAGCACGCCGGCATGCCGGCCTCCGGAAATTTCGGCGCGGACGAGCCAGTTCTCCTGGATCGCCCCGCCGGAGAGCAGCGTCGCCTCGGCGATCGCGACCGCGTCCGCCTGGGCAGCGGTCGCGACGAAGCGTTCGAGCGCGCTACGCATCGTGTCGTTCATGACCGGTTCTCCTTGTTGATGCGCGCGCGTCATTTCGCCGCCTGCGGGCCGGCGAGGCCCTTCATCACGCGCTTCGCGATGCTCCAGCGATGCACTTCGGACGGGCCGTCGTAGATGCGGAATGCGCGCATGTCGGCGAAGATGCGCGCGACG
This sequence comes from Aromatoleum sp., assembly GCF_036675785.1. Classification (NCBI taxonomy): domain Bacteria; kingdom Pseudomonadati; phylum Pseudomonadota; class Betaproteobacteria; order Rhodocyclales; family Rhodocyclaceae; genus Aromatoleum; species Aromatoleum sp. The sequence goes on along the minus strand of NZ_JAKFEF010000052.1, from coordinate 3,974 downwards.
ACCGTCTCGCCGGTCACGCCCTGGCCCCCGAGAATCTGCACGCAGCGGTCGACGACGCGCCACGCGGCTTCCGACGCGATGACCTTCGCCATGCTGGACTCGTGGATGCCGAGCTCGCCCTGGTCGAGCACCCACGCGGTGTGCCAGATCGCGAGCCGCGCCGCGTGCAGGTCCATCTCGTTGTCGGCGAGCATGAAGCCGACGCCTTCGTGGCTGCCGAGCGGCTTGCCGAACGCCTGGCGGCGGCGGGCGTAGTCGGTCGCGATGTCGTGCGCGCGCCGCGCGGCGCCGAGCCAGCGCATGCAGTGCGTGAGCCGGGCAGGGGAGAGCCGCACCTGAGCGTACTTGAAGCCCTCGCCGAGCTCGCCGAGGATGTCGGTCGCCGGCACGCGCAGGTTGTCGAAGCGCACGACGCCGTGGCCGCCGGGGAAGCAGTGGTCGAGCGTGTCCATCGAGCGTTCGACGGTGATGCCCGGGCGGTCCATGTCCGACAGGAACATCGTCGCCCGGCCGTCCTCGAGCTTCGCCATGATGATCGCGAACGCGGCGCCTTCCGCCCCGGTGATGAACCACTTGCGCCCATTGATGACGAAGTCGTCGCCATCACGCACCGCAATCGTCTGCAGCATCGACGGGTCGGATCCCGCGCCCGGGTCGGGCTCGGTCATGCAGAAGCACGAGCGCGTCTCGCCGGCCGCGAGCGGGCGTAGCCAGCGCTCCTTCTGCTCGCGCGTCGCGACGACTTCCATCAGGTGCATGTTCCCTTCGTCGGGCGCGAAGATGTTCAGCGCGACCGGGCCCAGCATCGAATAGCCGGCTTCCTCGAAGAACACCGCCTTGCTGCGGTGGTCGAGGCCGAGCCCGCCGTATTCGGGCGACACGTGCGCGGACAGCAGCTCGGCCTTCTTCGCCTTCGCGATCAGCTCGCGGCGCAGTTCCTCGGTCGGACCGTGCGCGGTCTGGCGCGCGTCCTTTTCCATCGGGATGATTTCGTCGGCGACGAAGGCGCGCACGCGGTCGCGCAGCGCGGCGAGCTGGGGGGAGAGGGAGAAATCCATGACGAACTCCTCAGCGGTAGTCGAAGAAGCCGCGGCCGCTCTTGCGACCGAGGAAGCCGGCGTCGACCATCTCGCGCAGCAGCGGTGCGGGGCGGTACTTCGGGTCGTTGAAGCCGGCGTAGAACATCTCCATGACCGCGAGCATCGTGTCGAGCCCGATCAGGTCGGCGAGCGCGAGCGGGCCGATCGGATGGTTGCAGCCGAGCTTCATGCCTTCGTCGATGTCGGCCGCGGATGCGAGGCCTTCCTGCAGCGCGAACACCGCCTCGTTGATCATTGGGCACAGGATGCGGTTCACCGCGAAGCCGGGGCTGTTCTTCGCGACGATCGTCGTCTTGCCGATGCGCGCCGCGAACGCCTCGACCGCGGCGAGCGTGTCGTCGGTCGTCTGCAGGCCGCGGATCAGTTCGAGCATCGCCATGACCGGGACCGGGTTGAAGAAATGCGTGCCGATGAAGCGCTCGGGGCGTTTTGTCGCCGCGGCGAGCTTCGTGATCGACAGCGACGACGTGTTCGTCGCGATGATCGCTTCGGGTTTGAGCAGCGCGTCGATCTCGGCGAGGATCTTGAGCTTAAGCCCTTCGTTCTCGGTCGCCGCCTCGATGACGAGGTCGACGCGGGCGAGGTCCGCCTGCTGCGTCGTCGCGCGGACGCGGGCGAGGGCGGTGTCGCGCTCGCTCGCGGCGAGCTTTTCTTTCTTCACGAGCCGGTCGAGGCTCGTGGTAATCGTCTTGACGCCGCGGTCGACCGCTTCGGCCGAAAGATCGACCATCACCACGTCGTAACCGGCGACCGCGCAGACCTGCGCGATGCCGTTGCCCATCGTTCCGGCGCCGATGACGCCGACCGTCCTGATTTCCATGTTTCTTGCCTCCTCGCTGTTGTTGTCGCTTGTGTTCAGACGCGCTCGAAGATCGCCGCGATGCCCTGGCCGCCGCCGATGCACATCGTCACCAGCGCGTAGCGCCCGCCGGTGCGGTGCAGCTCGTGGATCGCCTTCGTCGTGATGATCGCGCCGGTCGCGCCGACCGGATGGCCGAGCGAAATGCCCGAGCCGTTCGGGTTCACCTTTGCCGGGTCCAGCCCCAGTTCACGGGTCACCGCGCACGCCTGCGCCGCGAACGCCTCGTTCGCTTCGATGACGTCGATCTGGTCGGCCTTGAGGCCGGTGCGTTCGAGGACGGCGCGTACTGCGGGGATCGGACCGATGCCCATGTATTCGGGCTCGACGCCCGCGTGCGCGTAGCCGACGAGGCGGGCGAGGGGCTTCAGGCCCAGCGCGGCGGCGCGCTTCGCTTCGGCCAGCACGACTGCGGCCGCGCCGTCGTTGAGGCCGGAGGCGTTGCCGGCGGTCACGGTGCCGCCGTCCTTGCGGAAGACGGGCTTCATCTGCGCCAGCGCCTCGAAAGTGACGTCGCCGCGCACGTGCTCGTCGGTGTCGAACAGCGTCGTGCCCTTGCGCGTCTTGATCTCGACCGGGACGATCTGCTCCTTGAAGCGGCCTTCGGCGATCGCGCGGGCGGCACGCTGCTGGCTTTCCAGAGCGAGCTCGTCCTGCATCGCGCGCGTGATGCCATAGCGCTCGGCGACGTTCTCGGCCGTGATGCCCATGTGAATCTTCTTCCACGGGTCGTGCAGGATGCCGTTCATGTAGTCGACCGCGCCGTTGTCGCCCATCCGCGCGCCCCAGCGCAGCGCCGGCAGCACGTAAGGGCCGCGGCTCATCGACTCGCCGCCGCCGCCGACCGCGACCTCGGTGTCGCCGAGGAGGATCGTCTGCGCCGCGCAGACGATCGCCTGCAGGCCCGAGCCGCACAGGCGGTTGACGTTGAAGGTCGGCGTCTCCTTGGGGATGCCCGCGTCGATCGACGCGACGCGGCTCAGATACGCGTCGCGCGGCTCGGTCGGAATCACGTTGCCGATGACGACCTGCCCGACTTCGGCCGGTGCGACGCCCGAGCGTTCGAGCGCAGCGCGCACCGCGACCGTCGTGATGTCGGAAAGGGGCACATCCTTCAGCGTGCCGCCGTACGTGCCGATTGCCGTGCGTGCACATCCCACTACCAGTACTTCGCGTTGAGTCATCGTGGTCCCCTTTCGAGTTTTGGTTTTCGAGCTTCGCGCCGCGCGGGGCGGGCGATGGAATGCCGGTTTGTCGGATCGGCCGTGCAGTCGGGCGAGGAGCCGTCGACCGTCGATTACGCCAGCGAGTGAATCCACTATATCAAAAAAACAAAATTGTTGGTTTTTTCTAAAAGGCTGGGTTAGGATGAATTCACGGCCCCGGAGACTTCCTCCCCTCCGGTCGGCCACGGCGCTGCGGGGCGCCTGTCTCCTCCACCCCGCCCCGACGGTCGCACCCTCCTCAACGGCGACCGCAGGGCTTGCGCAGTTCGTCGGCCGGACGCCGACGAACTGTTTTTTTTGACCGGACGCTGTCGCCTCTCGAGGGTCGCGTCCGCATACGAATGAAGAAAGGAGCTGCGGATGTCTCTCTTGATCGGAGTACCCGCCGAGACGACACCAGGCGAGCGGCGGCTCGCGCTGGTGCCGGACGTCGCGAAGCGATTCGCCGCGCTCGGCGCGAAAGTGCAGTTGCAGACCGGCGCAGGCGCGCCGGCCCACTACGGGGACGAAGCGTTCGCCGACGTCAGGTTCGCGGCGAGCGCCGCGGAGATCTTCAGTTCGTCGGACGTCGTGCTGTGCGTGCAGCCGCCGTCGGCCGACCGGATTGCGTCGATGCGCGAAGGCTCGGTGCTGATCGGCCTGCTGCAGCCGTGGTCCGATGCCGAGCGCGTGAAGCTGCTGATGGACAAGCGCATCACCGCGTTCGCGATGGAACTGCTGCCGCGGATCTCGCGCGCGCAGAGCATGGACGTGCTGTCGTCGCAAGGCGCGGTGTCCGGCTACGAATGC
>NZ_JAKFEF010000044.1:0-1913 GCF_036675785.1 Aromatoleum sp. | reverse complement strand
GGGGGCCGGCCGCGCGCCCCCGCCGTCGCCGTGGCGCGGTCGCCTGCGCCCGGCGCGAGCGATGAACGTGCGCCCGAGGGCGCCCTGCAACGTGAACGGGACGTTCCCGTCCTGCGCGGCGCGGTCGAGCAGGCCCGACCACGGCGTGGCGAAGCAGGCTTCGTAGGTCGCGGACGGCCGGTCGACCGGAAGGTCGAGCCACAGGCGCGCCCTGCGGTTGCTCGCGACGAGCGCGCCGCCCTCGTCGAAAATCGCCACCGCGTGCAGCGGGTCCGCGAGCGCGTCGCGCCCGGTGTGGAAATGCAGCGTCAGGAAGCCTTCGTCGAAGGATTCGAGCAGGCGGTACTCGATCAACTCGGCTGTCGTGCACAGCAATGCGCGGGCGTGGGCGAGGTTCTCGCGCGCGTCGGACGACACGTCGAGAATCCCGAGGATCCCCCCCGCAGGCGCGAGGATCGGCGTCGCGACGCAGGTGAGGATGCGGTTGCGTTCGAGGTAGTGCTGCCCGCCCTGCACCGTCGTGACCGTTCCCGTCTGCAGCGCGGTGCCGATGGCGTTGGTCCCCATGCGGGCCTCGGTCCAGTCGACGCCGGGGCGCAGCGCGACCGTGTTGGCGCGGTCGAGAAACTCGGTCTGCCCGAGCGCGCTCAGGATCATCCCGTCGCGGTCGGCGAGGATCACCGTCGACGAAGCGCTGCCGATCGTCCGGTACAGCCCCTCGATCATCGGCCGCGACAACGCCAGCAGGCGGTCGTTCGCCGCGAGCCGGTCGGCCAGTTCGCCGCGGGCGAGCGCGCTGTCGTCGAGCGGCGCATCCGGCCTCAGCCCCTGCCCGCGGCTGCGCTCCCACGAAGCGGCCAGCGTCTGCGGCAGCGAAAGCGGCGAAGGCGGAGAAGGGGGCGAAGGGGCTTGCGTCATGCGGACGCGTCAAGCAGGAACCATTCCGTACCACTTCGACCCGCATATCGTCGCGCGCGACCCCGTGCGCCAGCGGCTTGCGCGCGTCCTGCCGACGCACAGCCCCATTTGTGCCGGCCGGCGCAGTGTCTCGTTTCGGCGCAGATGTGTCCTTCTTGAGCGGCGCAGCGCGAGGCAGTCGCTCAGCCCGGCGGATATGCGACGAGCACCTCTTCGGCCCGGAAACCCGCGCAGTGTCCGGAACCTCGACTCGCCCGGAAGAAGCGACGCCGTGCTGGCACGCGGCGTGCGGACGGTCCTGCGACGCAAGAGCGTTTTCAACAAACACAGGAGACAGGTCGATGATCTACGAGATGCCGGGCACGCCGGGTGCCAAGTACCAGTTCAAATCGCGCTACGACAATTTCATCGGCGGCAAGTGGGTCGCGCCGGTGCGCGGCCAGTATTTCGACAACGTCACGCCGATCAGCGGCAAGCCGTTCTGCCAGGTGGCGCGCTCGACCGCGGAAGACATCGAGCTCGCGCTCGACGCCGCGCACGCCGCCGCCGACAAGTGGGGCCGCACCTCGGCCGCCGACCGCGCAAACATCCTGCTGAAGATCGCCGACCGGCTCGAAGCCAACGTCGAACTGCTCGCCTACGTCGAGACGGTCGACAACGGCAAGGCGATCCGCGAGACCCTCAACGCCGACATCCCGCTGGCGGTCGACCACTTCCGCTACTTCGCCGGTTGCCTGCGCGCGCAGGAAGGCGGCATCAGCGAGATCGACGAAACCACGGTCGCGTACCACTTCCACGAGCCGCTCGGCGTCGTCGGCCAAATCATCCCGTGGAACTTCCCGATCCTGATGGCCGCATGGAAGCTCGCGCCCGCGATCGGCGCCGGCAACTGCGTCGTGCTGAAGCCGGCCGAATCGACGCCGGTCAGCATCCTCGTGCTGGTCGAGCTGATCGCCGACCTGCTGCCGCCGGGCGTGCTCAACGTCGTCAATGGC